>NZ_JBHUXV010000145.1:0-20651 GCF_042669125.1 Streptomyces sp. NPDC057253
CCCTCCAGACGGCGGCCACTCTCGGCTTCACTCGCGTCGGGCTTCAGTCGGCCCGCGCCGACGAGCCCGCCGCGGTCGAGTCCGCACCCGCCATCGTCGTCGGCTCCGGCTACGGAGCCGCCGTCGCCGCCCTCCGCCTCGGCCAGGCCGGCATCCGCACCCTCGTCCTGGAGATGGGCCGGCTCTGGAACACCGCCGGCCCCGACGGCAAGGTCTTCTGCAACACCGCCAACCCCGACCAGCGCTCCATGTGGTTCCGCACCCGCACCGAGGCCCCGCTGGCCACCTTCCTGTGGCTGGACGTCGTCAACAAGGACATCAGCCCCTACCCGGGCGTCCTGGACCGGGTCCGCTTCTCCAACATGTCCGTCTTCGTGGGCCGCGGGGTCGGCGGCGGCTCCCTGGTCAACGGCTCGATGGCGGTCACCCCGCTCCAGTCCTACTTCGCCGAGCAGTTCCCGACCGTCGACACCGCCGAGATGTACGCCACGTACTTCCCGCGCGCCCGCGCCATGCTCGGCGTCAACACCATCGACCCGGCCTGGTTCGAGTCGACCGAGTGGTACAAGTTCAGCCGGGTCTCCCGCAAGCACGCCACCAACACCGGCCTGAAGACCACCTTCGTGCCCAGCGTCTACGACTTCGGCTACATGCAGCGCGAGGCCGCCGGCACCGCCACCAAGTCCGCCCTCGGACAGGAGGTCATCTACGGCAACAACTTCGGCAAGAAGAGCCTCGACAAGACCTATCTCGCCGCCGCGCTCGGCACCGGCAACGTCACCATCCACACCCTGGAGAAGGTCACCGGGATCAGCCGGGCGAGCGACGGCAGCTGGGTGCTGACCGCCGACCGCATCGACTACACCGGCGCGGTCGTGGAGACCAAGCAGTACGGCTGCACCTATCTGTTCCTCGGCGGCGGCAGCCTCGGCACCAGTGAACTCCTGCTCCGGTCACGGCAGTCGGGGACCCTCCCGGCGCTGGACGCGAGCGTCGGGGCGGGCTGGGGGCCCAACGGCAACACCATGCTCGGGCGGGCCAACCACCTGTGGGACACCGTCGGCGCCAACCAGTCGACCATGCCGGTCATGGGCATCGACGACTGGGCCAACGCCGACAACCCCGTCTTCGCCGAGATCGCGCCTTTACCCACGGGACTGGAGCACTGGGTCAGCCTGTACCTGGCGATCACCAAGAACCCGCAGCGCGCCAGGTTCTCCTACGGCAGCGGCGGGCTGGGGCTCGACTGGAGCGCCGCGCAGAGCGCCGTCTCCTCCGGCATGGCCAAGAAGCTCTTCGACCGGATCAACTCCGCCAACTCGACCATCTACCGGTACGACCTCTTCGGCTCCCCGAGCAGGGTCTTCGCCGACGACTTCACCTACCACCCGCTGGGCGGCTGTGTGTTGGGCAAGGCCACCGACAACTACGGGCGGGTGAAGGGCTATTCGAAGCTGTACGTCACCGACGGCTCGCTGATCCCCGGCAACATCGGGGTGAATCCGTTCGTCACCATCACCGCGCTCGCCGAACGCACGATGGCGCGGGTCCTCGCCGAGGACACCGCGCCATGACGCTCCGTCAGGAGGTGTGCTACTTCGCGTAGATCGCCTCGATCTCGGCAGCGAAGTCCTTCGCCACCACATTGCGCTTGAGCTTCAGGGACGGCGTGAGGTGGCCCGTCTCCTCCGTGAACTGGGAGGACAGAATGCGGAACTTCCGCACCGATTCCGCCTTCGACACCGCGGCGTTGCCGTCGTCGACCGCGGCCTGGATCGCCGCGTTCAGGTCCGCGTCCCCGGCCAGCGACGCCGCGGTGGAACCCGCCGGCTTGCCGTGCTCCTCGGCCCAACGGCCCAGGAACTCCTCGTCGATGGTGACCAGCGCGCCCACGAAGGGACGCCCGTCGCCGACGACCATGCACTCCGCGACCAGCGCGTGCGCCCGGATGCGGTCCTCGATCACGGCCGGGGCGACGTTCTTGCCGCCCGCGGTGACGATGATCTCCTTCTTGCGGCCGGTGATCCTGAGGTAGCCGTCCTCGTCGAGGGTGCCGATGTCACCGGTGTGGAACCAGCCGTCGGTGAGCGCCTCGGCCGTGGCGGCCTCGTTGTTCCAGTAGCCCTTGAACAGGTGCTCGCCGTGCAGCAGCACCTCCCCGTCGTCCGCGATCCGGATCACCGAGCCCGGCAGCGGCTGCCCGACCGTGCCGATCTTCGTGCGGTCCCAGGGGTTGAACGCGGTCGCCGCACAGGACTCGGTCAGGCCGTAGCCCTCCAGGACCGTGAAGCCGATGCCGCGGAAGAAGTGGCCCAGGCGCTCGCCGAGCGGGGCGCCGCCGGAGATGGCGTACTCGCCCCGGCCGCCCAGCACGGCCCGCAGCTTGCTGTAGACCAGCTTGTCGAAGGTCTTGTACTTGATCTTCAGGCCGAGCGACGGACCCGACGGGGTGTCCAGGGCCCTGCTGTAGGCGATCGCGGTGTCGGCGGCCTTGTCGAAGATCTTGCCCTTGCCGTCCGCCTGCGCCTTGGCGCGCGCCGAGTTGTAGACCTTCTCGAAGACCCGCGGGACACCGAGGATCAACGTCGGCCGGAAGGACGCCAGTTCGTCGGTGAGCTGCTTGATGTCCGGGACCATGCCCAGCTTGATCGGCGCCATCATGGGCGCGATCTGCACGAGTCTGCCGAAGACGTGCGCGAGCGGCAGGAACAGCAGGACCGAGCACTCGCCGGTGCGGAACAGCGGGCGCAGCCGCTCCACGATGTTGCCGCACTCCGCGAAGAAGCTGCGGTGGGTCAGCACACAGCCCTTGGGCCGCCCGGTGGTGCCGGAGGTGTAGACGATGGTCGCGGGGTCGTCGGCCTTCGCCAGCGAGCTGCGCTCGTCGACGGCCGCGTCGCTGATGTCCTTCCCGGCTCGGCCCAGCTCCTCGACCCCACCGCCCTCGATCTGCCAGACGCGCTTGAGCGCGGGCAGCTGCTCGCGCACCGACTCGACGGCCGCGGAGTGCGCGTCCAGCTCCACGACACAGGCGGTCGCGCCGGAGTCGCTGAGGATCCACTGGATCTGCTCCGGCGAGCTGGTCTCGTACACCGGCACGGTGACCGCGCCCGCGCTCCAGATCGCGAAGTCGAGCAGCGTCCACTCGTAGCGGGTACGGGACATCAGACCGACCCGGTCACCCGGCTGGACGCCGGAGGCGATGAGCCCCTTGGCGGCCGCGTGCACCTCGGCGAGGAACGCCGTGGCCGTCACGTCCTGCCACTGACCGCCCACCTTGCGGGCGATGACGGCGACGTCAGGATGCTGCGCGGCGTTTCTACGGACGATGTCGGTGAGATTGCCGTCCGCAGGGACCTCGTACAAAGCCGGAAGGCTGAACTCGCGCAAGACTGCTGCTCCTCATAGGGCGCCGGCGCCACGACGTTGTGTGATGCGACGGTCGGTCCAAGGCTCGGGCAGGTGCTCAGGATTTCAGTAATTGAAGGCTGAGCACGACTGGACTGCCCGGACGTTACCCGCCGGTATGGCTTCTTCGACAGGGGGTCCCGACGAGATGTTCGCTGCGTCACACGGATTGGGGTTCTTGGCGCACAGTAGTCCACCTGCTTACTGACTGGCCAGTAACCGCAGGCCCGGCCGCCACTGTTCACGTATGCCGCACAGGCCTACTCTTGATCGTCATGGCACCCACACCGGCCGGAAACCGGAAGACGCGCGTACACGTGGTCAGTGATGTGCACGGCAACGCCCGTGACCTGGCCAGAGCCGGCGAGGGTGCCGACGCCCTGATCTGCCTGGGTGACCTTGTCCTCTTCCTCGACTACGCCGACCACTCGCGCGGCATCTTCCCCGACCTGTTCGGGGTGGAGAACGCCGACCGGATCGTGGAACTGCGCACCGCCCGCCGCTTCGAGGAGGCGCGCGAACTCGGCGCCCGGCTGTGGAGCGGGATCGGCGCCGACCGGGGCGCGGTGATCGAGAAGGCGGTGCGCAGGCAGTACGCCGAGATGTTCGCGGCCTTCCCGACACCGACGTACGCCACGTACGGCAATGTCGATATGCCGCCGTTGTGGCCGGAGTACGCCGGACCCGGCACCACCGTGCTCGACGGCCAGCGGGTGGAGATCGGCGGCTGGACGTTCGGCTTCGTCGGCGGCGGCCTGCGGACCCCGATGCGGACGCCGTACGAGATCAGCGACGAGGAGTACGCGGCGAAGATCGAGGCGGTCGGCGAGGTCGACGTGCTGTGCACGCACATCCCGCCCGAGGTGCCGGAGCTGGTGTACGACACGGTGGCGCGGCGGTTCGAGCGGGGCAGCCGGGCGCTGTTGGACGCGATCCGCCGGACCCGGCCCCGGTACTCCCTGTTCGGCCACGTGCACCAGCCGCTCGTCCGCCGGATGCGGATCGGTGCGACGGAGTGCGTGAACGTGGGGCACTTCGCGGGGAGCGGGAAGCCGTGGGCGCTGGAGTGGTGAGTCCGCCCGCGCGGTAGCCTTCACGCTGCACAGACGTGCGTACGCGTGCGTCCCCTTCCTCACCGGACCGTATCTGGAGGAGCCACGGCGATGGCGGAACACACCAGTTCGAGCATCACGATCGAAGCTGCGCCGGCCGACGTCATGGCCGTGATCGCCGACTTCGCCCGCTACCCGGACTGGACGGGCGAGGTGAAGCAGGCGGAGGTCCTGTCGACGGACGCGTCCGGGCGGGCCGAGCAGGTGCGGCTGGTCATGGATGCGGGGGCGATCAAGGACGACCAGGTCCTCGGCTACACGTGGACCGGGGAGAATGAGGTCTCCTGGACGCTGGTGAAGTCCCAGATGCTGCGGCAGCTGGATGGCTCGTACGTGCTGAAGCCGGCGGGGGCGGGGGCGACGGAGGTCACTTACCTGCTGACCGTCGACGTCAAGATCCCGATGCTGGGGATGATCAAGCGCAAGGCGGAGAAGGTCATCATCGACCGGGCGCTGGCGGGTCTGAAGAAGCGGGTCGAGTCGGGGCAGTAGGGCGCGTCTTCGGGTGCGGGTCCGTCGTGGGTCTGTCTGGCTGTACCCACCGCTTTTAGGGGCGCGGGGAACTGCGCGACCAGCCCCCACCGGCCCGCAGCCGCAAGACGGCGCAGCGAGGCACGTCCTCCGCGTCCGTTACGGTTCACCCCTATGCGCACCATCCTGATCACCGGCCCCGGCGGCAGCGGCCGCACCACCGTCGCCGCCGCCACCGCGCTCGCCGCCGCCCGCGCAGGGACCCGCACCCTCGTCCTCAGCGCCGACCGCACCGACACCCTCGGCGCGATCCTCGGCACACCGACCGGCGCGACCCCCGCCCAGGCAGGCGAGCACCTCACCGCCTGGCGCCCCGACGCCACCGCCGGCTTCCGGGACGACCTCGCCGGCTTCCAGGAGCGTGCGTCCAACGTCCTCGACCTGCTCGGCGCCTCCCGGCTCGACCCCGAGGAGGTCACCCCGCTGCCCGGCGCCGAGGAGCTCACCCTCCTGCGCGCCCTGCGCGACGCGGCGCTCTCCGAGCGGCACGAGCTGCTCGTGGTGGATCTGCCGCCCACCCCGCAGGCTCTCGCCCTCCTCTCCCTCCCCGCGGAACTGCGCCGCTACCTGCGCCGACTGCTCCCGGCCGAGCGCCAGGCCGCCGCCGGACTGCGTCCCGTGCTCGGACGGCTCGCCGGTGTCCCGATGCCCTCGGAGTGGCTGTACGAGACCGCCGCCCGCTGGGACACCGAACTCGGCGCGGTCGAGGCCGTCCTCGCCGACCGGCACCGCGTCGTACGGCTGGTCGCCGAGCCCGGCCCCGCCGGCACCGACGCCGTACGGTCCGCGAGCCTCGCCCTCGCCCTGCGCGGCCTGCGCCCCGACACCCTGGTCGCCAACCGTGTCGTACCGGAGGACTGGGCCCCCGGCCTGGTCGCCCAGCAGCGCAAGGCCCTGGAGGAGTGGCAGGAGTCGTACGACGTCCATGCCGTCCCGCACCTCGGCCGCGACCCGCGCGGCACCGACGACCTCGACGCCCTCGCCGTGCCCGGCGTCAACGCGACGACCTCCACCGTCGAGTGGCCCGTCGTCGACCGGCTCGCCGAGGACGGCGTCCTGGTGTGGCAGATCCCGCTGCCCGGCGCCGTGCGCGAGGAACTGGACCTGGTCCGGCGCGGCGACGAACTCGTCGTCACCGCGGGGCAGTTCCGCCGGATCGTCCCGCTGCCCTCCGCCCTGCGCCGCTGCACCGTCGCCGGCGCCGCCCTGCGCGAGGGCGAGCTGCGGATCCGGTTCGCGCCGGACCCGGATCTGTGGCCCCGTACCCCGTGAACCGCGTACGCCCATTCGGGTAACGTCGTAGGGACGAACCGTAGTCAGGAGTCCGTCATGAGCGAAGAGCTCCCCCCGTCCGACGCCGGGGAACACGAGGCGATCGACGAGGTACGGGCGACCGACGCCGACGCGTGGGCGACGGCGGCCGCTGAGGACCTCGCGGCGGAGAAGGCCCGCCGCCGCGCCCAGTACGGCCCGCCCCCGGGCTCGGCCGCCGAGGAACTGCGCAAGCTCGTCGACAATGTCGCGGAGAAGCTGTCCGGCATCCAGTCGCCGCTCCTCGGCGGCATCGCCGGGCCCGCCGCCCAGCAGGTGGTCCGGCAGGTCGTCCAGCAGGCCAAGGCCGCGGTCGAACCGGTCATAGAGCGCAACCCGGACGTCTTCGACCACCTCGCGGCCGCGGGCGGGGAACTCCTCGCCGCGTACCGCTCCGCGGTCCAGGCACAGGAACAGCGCTGGAGCCGTGGTGACGACACCCTGCGCGACAAGGGCGAGGACCCCGGTCCCGAGCGCATCGACTTGGACTGAAACCCTTCCACGGCAGGGCCTCGGGTACGGTTGACCGTAGCGGGGCTCGACCGAAACTGAGGGATTCATGGGACTCACCATCGGCGTCGACATCGGCGGCACGAAGATCGCGGCCGGCGTGGTCGATGAGGAAGGCAACATTCTCTCGACCCACAAGGTGCCGACTCCGGGCACGGCCGAGGGCATCGTGGACGCCATCGCCTCGGCGGTGGAAGGCGCGCGCGCCGGGCACGAGATCGTGGGCGTGGGCATCGGTGCGGCCGGGTACGTCAACCGCCAGCGCTCGGAGGTCTACTTCGCGCCCAACATCCACTGGCGCAACGAGCCGTTGAAGGAGAAGGTCGAGTTCCGCGTCGGCCTTCCGGTCGTCGTGGAGAACGACGCCAACGCGGCCGCGTGGGGCGAGTACAAGTTCGGCGCCGGCAAGGGCCACCGCAACGTCATCTGCATCACGCTCGGCACCGGCCTCGGCGGCGGCATCATCATCGGCAACAAGCTGCGCCGCGGCCACTTCGGCGTGGCCGCCGAGTTCGGCCACATCCGTATGGTCCCGGACGGTCTGCTGTGCGGCTGCGGCTCGCAGGGCTGCTGGGAGCAGTACGCCTCGGGGCGCGCGCTGGTGAGGTACGCCAAGCAGCGCGCCAACGCGACCCCGGAGAACGCCGAGATCCTCCTCGGGCTCGGTGACGGCAGCCCCGACGGCATCGAGGGCAAGCACATCTCCATGGCCGCCCGCCAGGGCGACCCGGTCGCCGTCGACTCCTACCGCGAGCTCGCCCGCTGGGCCGGCGCCGGTCTCGCCGACCTCGCCTCCCTCTTCGACCCCTCCGCCTTCATCGTCGGCGGCGGCCTCTCCGACGAGGGCGAACTGGTCCTGGACCCGATCCGCAAGTCCTACAAGCGCTGGCTGGTCGGCGGCAACTGGCGCCCGGTCGCCGATGTCATCGCCGCCCAACTGGGCAACAAGGCGGGCCTGGTGGGCGCGGCGGACCTCGCGAGAGAGCCGGATCCGATCATGTGACGGTCACCTGATCTTTTTAGGGGCGCGAGGAACTGCGCGACCAGCCACAGCGAACCGGCGGTCGCGCATGCTCCCCGCGCCCCTTCCTCTTGGGCGTAAATTGATCCACATGGTTCCGGTCAAGGTCCTGAGCTACAACATCCGCTCCATGCGCGACGACACCGACGCCCTCGCCCGTGTCATCAGCGCCTGCGCACCAGATCTCGTACTCGTCCAAGAAGCCCCCCGCTTCTTCCGCTGGCGCAAGAAACTCGCGAGGCTGGCCTCGGCCTCGGACCTGGTCATCCTCACCGGCGGCGGCACAGCCGCGGGCCCCGCGATCCTCTGCAACCTGCGGGCCACGGTCGAACGCACGGAAGACATCCTGCTCCCCCTCACTCCGGGCCAGCACCGAAGGGGCTTCGCCACAGCCGTCGTCCGGATCGGCGGCGCCAGGCTCGGCGTCCTGAGCTGTCACCTGTCCCTGCAGCAGGACGAGCGCTACGACCAGGCCGGCGCGCTCCTCGACCGCCTCGCCGGCATGGGCGTGGAGCACGCGATCGCCGGCGGTGACGTCAACGACCGCCCCACCGGCCGCGCCTTCACCCGCCTCGCGGCCAACCTCCAGGACTGCTGGGCGACCAGCCCCACCGGCGGCGAACACACCTGGACCCGCTCGGAGCCCCCGCAGCGCATCGACGCCGTCTTCGCCACCAAGGGCATCGAGGTGCTCGGCTGCGGAGTCCCGCTCGACCTCCCCGGGATCACCGGGACAGACCTGAGGGCGGCCACCGACCATCTCCCGGTCCTGGCCACCCTCAACGTCCCCACCGACTAGACGACCGCGCCCCGCCCGGGGTCGCCGTCGTCCTCGTCGTCCGTGCGCATACGGGTCACCAGCGTGACGAAGCCGCCCAGGAACCCGCCGATCCCCACGGTCGCCAGCCACCAGGTCATCTCCCAGCCGAGCAGCACCGCGATCAGCAGCAGGAGCGGCCCGCCCAGCACCCCCAGCCACGCGAACTTCGCGGTGGTGTCGGCGGCGGGCAGCGGTGGCGGCTCCGGCGGGACGAAGTGGCCCTCGTCGTCCTCCTCGAAGTCGTCCTCGGAGGGCTCGGGGGCGCTGTAGTCGCGCGGTCCGACGCCGGGCGCGAAGGCGACGGAACCGCCCAGCGGCTTGGCGGGCTTGTCGTCCTTCTTCGGCTTCGGGTCCTGCGTCTGCTCGGTGGCCGTCGCGGCCGGCTCGTCGTTGGTCTCCGTCTCCAGCAGCGCGAGATCCTCGACCGACTTGAACGGCTTGGTGCCCGGCGGGTCCTTCGGCTCCTCGCCGTACCCGGCGACGATGGCCGCCCACGCGGCCTCCTCGTCGAACGGGACGCCCTGCTCCTCCGGCTCGTGGCCCTCGCGGTCTTCGCGGTCGGAGTCGTGCTCAGCCACGGGCGGCCGTCCCTTCACTGCCGATGCCGGTGGTGTGCCGGCCGATGAACGCGAGGCTCTCGTCGAAAATCCGCTCCGCGTCATGGTCCAACGTCGCCACGTGGTAGCTCTGTTCCAGCACGATCTCTGTTACGTCCGTGGACGACACCCGACTCAGCACGCGCGCGGTGTCGGCCGCCGGCACCACATGGTCCTGGGCGCTGCGCAGCACCAGCAGCGGCTGGGTGACCTGCGGCAGCTCGCCGTCGACCTTCCGGAAGAAGGTCCGCAGGGAGTGCGCCGCGTGCAGCGGCACCTTGTCGTACCCCAGCTCGACGCTGCCCTCCTTGGCGATGTCGCTGGCGATCCCGGGCGCCGTGCGCACGAAGTGCCGGGCCACCGGAAGGGCGTACGGCGCGAGGCCGTGCATACGGTTCGCCGGGTTGACGACCACGACTCCGCTCACCGCGTCCCCGTGCCGGGCGGCGAGCCGGAGAGCCAGGGTGCCGCCCATGGACAGCCCGGCCACGAAGACGGAGGTGCAGCGCTCGCTCAGGGCGCGCAGCTCGCGGTCCACCTCGGCGTACCAGTCCTGCCAGCCGGTGAGCGCCATGTCCTGCCAGCGCGTGCCGTGCCCGGGCAGCAGGGGCAGGGAGACCGTCAGACCGTGGTCGGCGAGGTGCTGGGCCCAGGGACGCAGCGACTGGGGGGAACCGGTGAAGCCGTGGCAGAGAAGGACACCGGCCTCCCCGCCCTCATGGCGGAACGGCTCGGCTCCGGGGAGGACCGGCACCTAGGTCTCCTGTTCATGAAAGAAGCGTGAGCAAGTCCAGGTGTGGTTCACCGTACGCGACCGCACTGACACCGACCAGGGCCGTCGGTCTGTTTGCCGGAGCTCCGGGTTAAGGTCTGATCGACGGACACAGGAGGCACTCGGTTGTTGTACGGCACGATGAAGGTCGCCATCGGAGGGCCGCTGAAGGTCGCCTTCAGGCCCTGGGTGGAAGGCCTGGAGAACATTCCCGCCGAGGGTGCCGCCATCCTGGCGAGCAACCACCTCTCCTTCTCCGACTCCTTCTTCCTTCCGGCGGTCCTCGACCGCAAGGTCACCTTCATCGCCAAGGCCGAGTACTTCACCACGCCCGGCGTGAAGGGCCGCCTGACGGCCGCCTTCTTCAAGGGCGTCGGCCAGCTCCCGGTGGACCGCTCCGGCGCGCGGGGCGCGGGGGAGGCGGCGATCAAGAGCGGCCTCGACGTCCTGGAGCGCGGCGAGCTGTTCGGCATCTACCCCGAGGGCACCCGCTCGCCCGACGGGCGCCTGTACCGCGGCAAGCCCGGCGGCCTCGCGCGCGTGGCGCTCGCCAGCGGCGCCCCGGTCATCCCGGTCGCCATGATCGACACCGAGAAGATCCAGCCGCCCGGCAAGGTCATGCCCAAGCTGATGCGCCCCGGCATCCGCATCGGCGAGCCCCTGGACTTCAGCCGCTACCAGGGCATGGAGCACGACCGCTTCGTGCTGCGCGCGGTGACCGACGAGGTCATGTACGAGATCATGAAGCTCTCCGGCCAGGAGTACGTCGACATCTACGCGACGGCCGCCAAGCGGCAGATCGCGGAGGCGGCCAAGGCGGAGAAGGCCGCCAAGGCGGCTGCCGCGAAGGCCGAAGCCGCTGACAAGGACGAGCCCGGGACCTGAGCGTCCTAGGATCCTGGGACACGGCAGTCCGGGCCGGGGGTGGGGGAGATGGCCAAACAGGTACGCGTCATGCGCATGTCCGTCGAGCAGCCGCTGTGGCGTGCCCTGACCGGATACCGCGTGCTCACCATGCTGTACGCGGTCGGGCTCTTCGCCAGCCAGTACGACGACTACGACCTGCCCGGCATCGCCATCGCCTACTTCGTCGTCCTGTGCGTCTGGACGCTCGCCACCCTGCCCCGCGTCCAGAACGCGGCCGCGTGCACCAAGCGTTTCCTCGCCGTCGACCTCACCATCGCGCTGACCGGCATCGTGCTGACCCCGCTGGTCGTCAACCAGCACCACATCGACAGCGGCGGTCCCACCCTGCCGTCGATATGGACCGCCGGTTCCGTCCTCGCCTTCGCCATCAAGGGGGGCTGGCGCTGGGCCGCGCTCGCCTCCACGCCGGTCGCCGCCGCCAACCTGATCGAGCGCGGCCACCCGGCCCGCGACACCGTCCACAACGTGATCCTCGTCTGGGTCGCCTCCCTCGCCATCGGCTACGTCGTCGAGGTCGCCCGTGCCTCCGAGCGCACCCTCGCCCGCGCCCTGGAGATCGAGGCGGCGACCCGGGAGCGGGAGCGGCTGGCCCGGGACATCCACGACAGCGTCCTCCAGGTGCTCGCCATGGTGCAGCGCCGGGGCGCGGTCCTCGGCGGTGAGGCGGCCGAACTGGGCCGGATGGCCGGCGAGCAGGAGGTCGCGCTGCGCACGCTGGTCTCCGGCGGTCTGACGTCGGTGTCCCGGGTGTCGTCGGACGCGGCCCAGGGAGCGGTCGTCCACGTGGTGGAGGACGAGTCGGACGACGACGGCCCGCTCGACCTGCGCGCCCTGCTCGCGCCCTACGCCTCGGCGAAGGTCTCGCTCGTCGAGCCCGGCGCCCCCGTCCCGCTGCCCCCGCCCGCCGCCCGCGAGCTGGCCGCGGCGGTCGGCGCCGCGCTGGACAACGTCGAGCAGCACGCCGGAGAGCACGCGCGCGCGTGGATCCTCGTCGAGGACGAGCCCGACGAGGTGATCGTGACCGTACGGGACGACGGCCCCGGCATCCCCGAGGGCCGGCTCGTCCAGGCCGAGGGCGAGGGGCGGCTCGGGGTGGCCCTGTCGATCCGGGGCCGGCTGCGCGACCTCGGCGGCAGCGCCGAGCTGATCTCGCCTCCGGGGCAGGGCACGGAGGTCGAGCTGAAGGTACCGAAGGTCTCACGGGGGAAGGCAGGACAGCGATGAGTGACAAGGACCCGATCAAGGTGATGGTGGTCGACGACCACCCCATGTGGCGCGATGCCGTCGCCCGGGACCTCGCGGAGTCCGGCTTCGACGTGGTCGCCACCGCGGGCGACGGCGACCAGGCCGTACGCCGGGCCAAGGCGGCCGGCCCCGACGTGCTGGTGCTCGACCTGAACCTGCCGGTGAAGCCCGGCGTCCAGGTCTGCAAGGAGCTCGTCGGCCACAACCCGGCCCTGCGGGTCCTCGTCCTGTCCGCGAGCGGTGAGCACGCCGACGTCCTGGAGGCCGTGAAGTCGGGCGCGACCGGCTACCTGCTGAAGTCGGCGTCCACGGAGGAACTCCTGGACGCGGTCCGCCGCACGGCCGTCGGCGACCCCGTCTTCACCCCCGGCCTCGCCGGACTGGTCCTCGGCGAGTACCGGCGCCTGGCCACCGACCCTGCACCCAGCACCGACCCCGACCAGCCCAAGGCCCCCCAGCTCACCGAACGCGAGACCGAGGTGCTGCGCCTGGTCGCCAAGGGCCTGAGCTACAAGCAGATCGCCGAACGCCTGGTGATCTCGCACCGCACGGTCCAGAACCACGTCCAGAACACGCTCGGAAAGCTGCAACTCCACAACAGGGTCGAGCTCGTCCGGTACGCCATCGAACGAGGCCTCGACGACGAGTGAGGCGCGCGTCACACTGACCCTTCGTCAGGCACCTGCGGCGAAGGGAACTGTCCATGCGCGTCGGAGTACTGACCGGAGGCGGCGACTGCCCCGGCCTCAACGCCGTCATCCGGGCCATCGTCCGCAAGGGCGTTCAGGAGTACGGCTATGACTTCACCGGCTTCCGGGACGGCTGGCGGGGTCCACTGGAGGACGCCACCGTGCGTCTCGACATCCCGGCCGTGCGCGGCATCCTGCCCCGCGGCGGCACCATCCTCGGCTCCTCCCGCACCAACCCGCTGAAACAGGAGGACGGCATCCGCCGGATCCAGGAGAACCTCGCCGCCCGGGAGATCGAGGCGCTCATCGCGATCGGCGGCGAGGACACCCTGGGCGTGGCGGCGGAGCTGTCCGACCGGCACGGCGTGCCCTGTGTCGGCGTACCGAAGACGATCGACAACGACCTCTCGGCCACCGACTACACCTTCGGCTTCGACACCGCGGTCGGCATCGCCACCGAGGCCATCGACCGCCTCCACACCACCGCCGAGTCCCACATGCGGGTTCTGGTCTGCGAGGTGATGGGCCGCCACGCGGGCTGGATCGCCCTGCACTCCGGACTCGCGGGCGGCGCCAACGTCATCCTCATCCCCGAGCAGCGCTTCGACGTCGAGCAGGTGTGCGCCTGGATCACCTCGCGCTTCAAGGCGTCGTACGCCCCGATCGTGGTCGTCGCCGAGGGCGCCATGCCGAAGGACGGCGACATGGTCCTCAAGGACCAGTCGCTCGACTCCTTCGGCCATGTGCGCCTGTCCGGGGTCGGCGAGTGGCTGGCCAAGCAGATCGAGAAGCGCACCGGCAAGGAGGCCCGCACGACCGTGCTCGGGCACATCCAGCGCGGTGGCACCCCGAGCGCCTTCGACCGCTGGCTCGCCACCCGCTTCGGCCTGCACGCCATCGACGCCGTCCGCGACGGCGACTTCGGCAAGATGGTCGCCCTGCGCGGCACGGACATCGTCCGCGTCCCCATCGGGGAGGCCACGGCACAGCTCAAGACGGTCGATCCCAAGCTGTACGAAGAGGTGGGGGTGTTCTTCGGCTGACCCCTACACGGCCGTGCGGCGCAGCTGCCCCACCAACTCCCGGACGACGGCGGCGCCGTTCAGCGTCAGGACCGACTCGGGGTGGAACTGGACGCCCGCGAAGCCGGGACCGCGCAACGCGTGCACCTCTCCGTTGCCGGCCCGGCTCACCTCGATGCCGTGCGCGGCCAGCTCCTCGGCGGTCTCGTCGTCGCAGCGCGCCACGAAGCTGTTGTAGAAGCCGACCGTCTCCGGCCGCCCGAACAGGTCGACCGTCGTCTGCGCGCCCTGGTACGGCACCTCCTTGCGGACGATCTCCAGTCCCAGCTCGGCCGCGAGCAGCTCGTGGCCGAGGCACACGCCGAGCACGCCGTGCCGGTGGTCCCGGACGACCTCGGCGGTCAGGTCGCGCAGGAAGCGCATCTTGGGATCGTCCAGGTCGGAGGGGTCACCGGGGCCGGGCCCCAGGACCACCGGGCCCTCGTGGGCGAGCACGGCCTCCCTGAGCCCCGGCTCGTCGTAGCGCCGGACGGTCACCTCCAGGCCGCCCGAGCGCAGCACGTGCGCGAGCATCGAGGTGAAGGTGTCCTCGCCGTCGACCACGAAGGCGTGCCCGTCGAGGTCGTACGAACGCTCCTGCATCCGCAGCCAGAAGGGCGCGAGGTGGGCGCGGCGCCCGTCCAGCGCGGCACGCACGCGTGGGTCGTCGGCGAGACTCACGCGCGCGTGCTCCCCACGCGGCCGCGACGGCCGTACGCCGAGGGCCGCCAGCACCCCCGCCGCCTTCGCGTGGGTCTCCGCGACCTCGCTCACCGGGTCCGAGCCGCGTACGAGGGTGGCGCCGACGGGCACCCGCAGCCGGCCCTCGGCCGCGATGTCGGCCGTACGGATGAGGATGGGGGAGTCGAGGGTCTGGGCGCCGCCGGAGTCCCGGCCGAGCAGGGCCAGCGCACCGGCGTAGTAGCCGCGGCCGCCGACCTCGTGCCGCTCGATGACCCGGCAGGCGTTCTGCACGGGCGAGCCGGTGACGGTCGCCGCGAACATGGTCTCCTTCAGCACCTCCCGGACGTCCAGCGAGGACTTCCCGCGCAGCTCGTACTCGGTGTGCGCGAGGTGGGACATCTCCTTCAGCCGGGGCCCGATCACGACCCCGCCCATGTCGCCGACCGTGCACATCATCTTGAGTTCCTCGTCGACGACCATCGACAGCTCCTCGATCTCCTTGCCGTCGGCGAGGAAGTCGAGCAGGTGCTCGGGGGTGGGGCCCTCGGCGGGATAGCGGTACGTCCCGCTGATCGGGTTCATCACGACGGTCCCGCCGGACATCCGGACGTGCACCTCCGGGCTCGCGCCGACGAGGGTGCGGTCACCGGTGTGGACGACGAAGGTCCAGTACGCGCCCCGCTCGCCTTCGAGGAGCCGCCGGAACAGGGCGAGGGCGTCGGCGCGGGAGAACCCCGGGATCTCGCCCTCGTAGGTCCGCCGGATCACGAAGTTGGCGCCCTCCCCGCGCCCGATCTCCTCGCGCAGAACCCGCCCGACGATCTCGGCGTAGGTGTCGTCGGCGACGTCGAAGCCGCCGTTCTCGACCCGGACGTCGTGGGACGGGAGCTGTTCCAGCGCCTCGGCGAGCGGGATGTCGTGCCTCTCCTCGGGGATCAGCACCGACAGCGGTGTGCCGTCGTCCCTGACATCGAAGCCGCGCTCGCGGATCTGGCGGTAGGGGACGAGCGCCAGGCCCTCGTCGGGGAGGTCGGCGAGGCGGTCGTAGGTGCCGACCGACCCGAGGAACACCTCGACGGTGTTCTCGTCATGGCCCGGCGTGCGGCGGCGCAGCAGGGCGAAAGGACGGACGTCGTGCAGGAGTCGGGTCAGGTCCATGGGGTCCTCATCGGTTGATCATGAGGAACGACCCCGGACACACCGAAGGCCGCCCCTCGGGCGGCCTTCGCGAAGTCTTGCGTACGCGCAGTCAGTGGGCCGCCGGATGAGCGGTCCACCACCAGTTCTGGGTCGAGTGCGCGAACATGGGCCGCACCTTACCCCATGCCCGGAGAGTGTTCCCGGTGTCTCATTTGATGGGCATGGCGCTGGAGCCATGACACGACCCCGTAATGTTGAGGTCGTGACCGTGAACGCTAAGACCAGCGCGAGTGCTGGCAACACCTGGCGAGACCTGCCCGCGGCGCAGCAGCCCGAGTACCCCGACACCGAGGCTCTGCGCGCAGTGATCGCGGACCTCGAGTCGTATCCGCCGCTCGTCTTCGCGGGCGAGTGCGACCAGCTGCGCGCCCGGATGGCGGCCGTCGCCAAGGGAGAGGCGTTCCTCCTCCAGGGCGGCGACTGCGCCGAGGCCTTCGACGCGGTGTCCGCCGACCACATCCGCAACAAGCTCAAGACGCTGCTCCAGATGGGCGCCGTGCTGACGTACGCCGCCTCGGTACCGGTCGTCAAGGTCGGCCGTATCGCCGGTCAGTACTCCAAGCCCCGCTCCAAGGGCACCGAGACCCGCGACGGCGTGACCCTGCCGACCTACCGCGGCGACTCCGTCAACGGCTTCGAGTTCAACGAGAAGGCCCGGATCCCGGACCCCGAGCGCCTGAAGCGGATGTACAACGCGTCGGCCTCCACGCTCAACCTGGTGCGCGCCTTCACCACCGGCGGCTACGCCGACCTGCGCCAGGTGCACGCCTGGAACCAGGACTTCGTGAAGTCGTCCCCCTCCGGCCAGCGCTACGAGCAGCTCGCCCGGGAGATCGACCAGGCGCTGAACTTCATGCGGGCCTGCGGGACCGACCCGGAGGAGTTCAAGACCGTCGAGTTCTACTCCTCGCACGAGGCGCTGCTGCTGGACTACGAGTCGGCGCTCACCCGCGTCGACTCGCGCACCGGGCGGCTGTACGACGTCTCCGCGCACATGGTGTGGATCGGTGAGCGCACCCGGCAGCTGGACCACGCGCACATCGAGTTCGCCTCGCAGATCCGCAACCCGATCGGGATCAAGCTCGGCCCGACGACGACGGCCGAGGAGGCGCTCCAGTACATCGAGCGCCTGGACCCGGACCGGGAGCCGGGCCGGCTGACCTTCATCGTTCGCATGGGCGCCGACAAGGTCCGCGACAAGCTGCCCGAGCTGGTCGAGAAGGTCACCGCCTCCGGCGCGACCGTCGCCTGGATCACCGACCCGATGCACGGCAACACCTACGAGGCGGCCTCCGGCCACAAGACCCGCCGCTTCGACGACGTGCTCGACGAGGTCAAGGGCTTCTTCGAGGTCCACAAGGGCCTCGGCACCCACCCGGGCGGCATCCATGTCGAGCTCACCGGTGACGACGTCACCGAGTGCGTGGGCGGCGGCGACGAGATCTTTGTCGACGATCTGCACCAGCGCTACGAGACGGCCTGCGACCCGCGGCTGAACCGCAGCCAGTCGCTCGACCTGGCGTTCCTCGTGGCGGAGATGTACCGGGACCAGTGAGTCGCTGAGACGGCGGTGGGGCGCGGATCACATACGATCCGCGCCCCACACCACTTTTGCGCTCACCCGGCGCCGGGTAAGGTTAGGTTAGCCTTATCGATCCCGGCGGGAGGTGAATCCGCGTGTACGTCTGCAGCTGCTTCGGTGTGACCGAGACGCAGGTCAAGCAACACGCGGAGAACGGCGCCTGCACGCCGCGCCAGATCGCCTCCGCCTGCAAGGCGGGCACCGACTGCGGTTCGTGCGTACGGCGCATCCAGGCGATCCTGGGCCGGGGCGCGTGCCCGCGTCCCGAACTGGTCGAGCGTCCTGAACTCGTAGCGAGCTCTGAACGCGTCGCGAGTCCTGAACTCGCCGGACTGGACGAGGCCGCCTAGCTCTCCGGCTGCTCGATCAGCTGCGCGATGTAGAGCGCCTCGCCGAGCTTCTCCAGCAGCTCCAGCTGCGTGTCGAGGTAGTCGATGTGGTGCTCCTCGTCCTCGAGGATCGACTCGAAGATGTTCGCCGACGTGATGTCGCCCTTGGCGCGCATCACCTCGATGCCGCGCTTGAGACGGTCGATCGCCTCGACCTCGACCTGCCGGTCGGCCTCGAACATCTCCTTGACGGTCTGGCCCACGCGGACGTGGAACAGCCGCTGGTAGTTCGGCAGTCCCTCCAGGAAGAGAATGCGGTCGGTGAGCACCTCGGCGTGCTTCATCTCGTCGAACGACTCGTGCCGCGTGTACTTCGCGAGCTTCGTCCAGCCGAAGTTCTCCTGCATCTTCGCGTGCAGGAAGTACTGGTTGATCGCGGTGAGCTCGCCCGTGAGCTGCTCGTTGAGGAATTCGATGACCTCGGGGTCGCCCTGCATCGCAGAGGCTCCTTCCAACCGTGGGGAACTGGCAGGTTGCGCCGCATCCTTGCACCGGTGAGGAAGATCGTCCAGTAAGTCTTCACTTAGTAAGTAAGGGCATGCTTAGTCCATTTTGGTATGGATTAGGAGGTGCCTGGTCAGGTGCATCCCCTCGGGTCTGTCAGGATGGAAGGCATGGGTCAGCCGGTGGAGCGCGAGGGTGGAGCAGCGGCGCACTCCGAGCTCCCGCCGGGGCAGCGGCTCCAGCGCGGCTGGCCGGTCACGCACTACGGCCCGGTGCCCAAGTTCCGGCCCGAGCGCTGGGAGTTCCGGGTCTTCGGCGCCACCGCGGACGGCGAGAAGCAGTGCTGGAACCACGAGGAGTTCACGGCGCTGCCGTACGCCGGCGTCATGGGCGATCTGCACTGCGTGACGAAGTTCAGCATGCTCGGCTCCGAGTGGGGCGGCATCCTCGCCCGCACCATCCTGGAGCTCGCCCCGCCCGCGCCCGCCGTGACCCATGTGATGGTCTGGGCCGAGTACGGCTTCAGCTCCAACCTCCGTCTGGCCGACTTCGCGTCCGAGCGCACGATCTTCGCCACCCACAAGGACGGCGAGCTGCTGACCGCGGAACACGGCTTCCCGCTCCGCCTGGTCGTGCCTCATCTGTACGCCTGGAAGGGGCCCAAGTGGGTCCGTGGCGTGGAGTACATGACCGCCGACCGCCGCGGCTTCTGGGAGGAGCGTGGCTATCACAACGTCGGCGACCCCTGGAAGGAGCAGCGCTACTCCTACCAGGAGGAGCCGGGGGACGGCCCGGAGCTGTGAGCTCCGTCAGTGCGCGTGGTGCTGGTGCACCACGGCGTGTCCCTTGCCGCGGCCGATCATCCACTTGTTGACCGGCACGGTCACGACGAACGCGATGGCCAGCGAGATCGCCAGCGAGGCCCAGAACAGCAGGTCGGCGAGTTCCGCGTCCATCGCGTCGGGCCACACCGCGATCAAGCCGTTGTCGATCAGCTCCATCACTGCGATCGACAGCGTGTCCGCGGCCAGCGCCACCCGCAGCGCCGCCCGGAACCCCATGCCGGCCTTCAGGACGCCGCGCAGCGTGAGGGAGTAGCCGAAGAAGAACGCCAGGACGATCGCGAGCACGGTCGTGGGAACGTTCCCCCATCCCAGCGCGGTACCGATGACCATGCCGAGAACCTCACCGATGGCGCAGCCGGTGAGACAGTGGAGGGTGGCCTGGACCGCCGTGGTCCAGCCGGATGTCTGGTGCTGCACGAGGCCCCCAACGTCAGGTACGGATCCTGCACTGCCAGGAACCGTATACCCCCTAGGGGTATTCCTCAACGTCTTACGCGTCCCGGAGTTTCTTCAGCCGCTCCACGTCCGCCGCGTGGCCCTCCTTGCCGCCGGGGGTCTCGATGATCAGGGGGACGCCCTCGGTGGCGGGGTGGGTCATCAGGGCGCGGAAGGGGTCCTCGCCGATGTGGCCGGAGCCGATGTTCTCGTGGCGGTCCTTGTGGGCGCCGACCACGTCCTTGGAGTCGTTGGCGTGGATCAGCTTCAGACGGCCCTCGCCGACCGTGTCCACCAGCAGGTCCAGCGTCTGGTGCATGCCGCTCGGGCCCGTCAGGTCGTGGCCGGCCGCGAAGATGTGGCAGGTGTCCAGGCACACGCCCAGCTTCGGGTGGGCGTCCAGCGCCTCGAAGTACGGCCCGAAGTCCCAGGTCCGTGAGCAGAGCGAGGAGCCCTGGCCGGCTGTGGACTCCAGGAGCAGGTACGGGTCGTCGTCGTGGGTGAGCTCGTCGAGCAGCGGCAGCAGGTGCTCGCGGACCTGCTTGAGGGCCACGGACCGGTCCCGGCCGCCGGTGGCGCTGCCGGTGTGCACGACGACCCCGAGCGCGCCGATATCGCGTCCGCGGCGCAGGGAGTGCCGGAGCGAGTCGACGGACTTCTCGACGGTCGCCTCGGTGTGGGAGCCGAAGTTGATCAGGTACGGGGCGTGGACGTAGGCCGGGATCCGCTCCTCGGTGCAGACCTGGCGGAACGCCTCGTCCTGCTTCGGGTTCCCGGCGGGGGTGGCCCAGCCGCGCGGGTTGGCGACGAAGACCTGCACCGTCTCCGCGTCGAGGTCACGGGCGTAGGAGAGGCCCACGGAATGCAGGCCGCCGGCCACGGGGACATGGCCGCCGACGGGGTTGCGCTGAGTTGTCACCGGTCAAGGGTGCCATTGCCTGCGGCGGGCTGTGCCGGGCGCCTACTGATGTGCCGCGGATGGCCGTCGCGCGGGTGCGGGCCGGTGGGGGCTGGTCGCGCAGTTCCCCGCGCCCCTTGAGGTAGGTGCACTGGACGCGTCTCTCAGGGG
>NZ_JBHUXV010000146.1:0-20607 GCF_042669125.1 Streptomyces sp. NPDC057253
GCAGCTGACGATCGCCCAGTGCGGGCTCGCCGCCGCCGTGTCGCGCCAGGCCGCCGCCGAGCGCGACCTGGCCGACGTACGCGAAGTCGACCGCCTTCAGCGGCGGTTCGCCCAGGCACGCGAGCGTGCCGCGCTGCTGGAGGAACGTGCCGAGGGCTACCACCAGGCGCAGGCCCGGATGGAGCGGGCGCGCAAGGCGGAGGCGGTGGCACCCGCGCTGGAGCTGCGGGAGGCCGCCGAGGCCGAGCACCGGCGGGCGGCCGCCGCCGAGGCACACGCGCGTGGACTGCTGCCGGAGGCCTTCGCCGAGGCCGGTGCCGCCCCGCTCGCGACCGCCGCACGCCGGGCGGCCGAGGAACTGGGCGGGTTGGACGCGGCCCGCCGCGCCGAGCAGCGGCTCGCCGGGCTCGTCCGGGAACGCGCCGACCTGGAGCAGGAGGAGCGCTCCGACGAGGACGTCCTCCAGGAGGCCGAGACCTGGCTCGCCGGGTGGGAGGAGTCCCGCGCGGGACTCCAGCAGGGCGTCGAGTCCGCCCAGGAGGCGGCCACCCGCGCCGAACAGCTCGCCGTGCAGCGGGAACCCGCCAGCAAGCGGCTCGCCGCCGCACGGCAGCGCGACGAGTTCGCCCACGACACCGACGACGCCCAGCGGCAGGTCATCCAGGCGACCGAGCGCGCCCTGAAGGCCCGCGCCGAGTGGCTGGAGGTCAAGGAACAGCGGCTGAACGGCATCGCCGCCGAACTCGCCGCACAGCTCACCGACGGCGAGCCGTGCGCGGTCTGCGGCGCCACCGAGCATCCCGCGCCCGCCGGCAAGGACGCCGGGCACGTCGACCGGGAGACCGAGGAGCGGGCCCTCGCCGCCTCGCAGCGCGCCGACGAACAGCGCGCCGAGGCCGAGCGGCGCCTCGCCTTCGTGCAGCGGGCCCTGGCCGCCGCCCAGGGCGAGGCCGGTGACACCTCCACCGAGGAACTCGCCGTCCAGGTCGAGGAGTTGGAGCGCGAGTACACCCGGGCGCGGGGCCTCGCCTCGGCGCTGCACACCGCGACGGAACAGCTGCGGCAGGCCGAGCGGGAACGCGAGCGACGCCTGACCGCCCAGCAGGAGGCCGCCGTACGCACCGCCTCGCGCGCCGCCCGCCGGGACGCGCTGGACCGTGAACGGACCTCCCTGGAAACGGAGTTGGCCGAGGCGCGCGGCGATGCCGCCAGTGTGGCCGCACGCGCCGCCCAGCTGGAGCGGCAGGCCGCGCTGCTCACCGAGGCCGCCGACACCGCGCGCGTCGCCGAGGACACCGCCCAGCGGCTCAAGGACGCCGACGCGCGGCTCGCCGACGCCGCCTACCGGGCCGGCTTCGACACCCCGCAGGCCGCGGCCGCCGCCCTCCTCGACGACGCCGCCCACCGCGACCTCCAGCACCGGCTGGACGCCTGGCAGGCCGAGGAGGCCGCCGTCCGCGCCGTACTCGCCGAGACCGACACCGCCGAGGCGGCCCAGCGGCCCGCCGCCGACGTGGCGGGGACGGAGCGGGTCGCGGCCGGGGCGGCCCGCCGGGTCCGCGAGGCCGCCTCCGCGCGGGACGCCGCCGCCCGGCGCTGCGCCGAGCTCGACCGGCTCTCCGCCCGCGCGGCCACCGGCCTCGGACGGCTGGCGCCGCTGCGCGAGGAGTACGACCGGGTGGCCCGGCTGTCCGCCCTCGCCGCCGGCACCTCCGCGGACAACGACCGCAAGATGCGCCTGGAGTCCTACGTGCTCGCGGCCCGCCTGGAGCAGGTGGCGGCCGCCGCGACCGTCCGCCTCCAGCGCATGTCGTCCGGCCGCTACACCCTCGTCCACTCCGACGACCGCACCGGGCGCGGGCGCAGTGGGCTCGGGCTGCATGTGGTCGACGCCTGGACCGGGCGGGAGCGGGACACGGCCACGCTGTCGGGCGGCGAGACGTTCTTCGCCTCGCTCGCCCTGGCCCTCGGCCTCGCGGACGTCGTCACGGACGAGGCGGGCGGGGTCCGGCTCGACACCCTCTTCATCGACGAGGGCTTCGGCAGCCTCGACGACCAGACCCTGGACGAGGTCCTCGACGTACTGGACGCCCTGCGGGAGCGGGACCGCAGCGTCGGCATCGTGAGTCACGTGGCGGATCTGCGGCGGCGGATCCATGCGCAGTTGGAGGTGGTGAAGGGGCGGTCGGGGTCGGTGCTGAAGCAGCGGGGTGGGGGCTGAGGTCTTCCGGCCGACCGGACGAGCCTCGGGGTGGGGGTCTTCCGGCCGACTGGACCGGCCGGGGCTCAGATCTTGCGGCCGACCGGACCGGCCGGGGCTGAGACCCTGCGGCCGACCGGACGACCCTCACCTCCCCAGGGGCCGCCGGGGGAGCGGCGAGGAGTACACCACGCTCGTCGTCACCGAGCCCAGCGTGCCGATGCGGCCCGACACCTCCTCCAGGTGGCGCATCGAGCGGGCGGCGACCTTGATGACGAAGCAGTCGTCGCCCGTGACGTGGTGCGCCTCAAGGATCTCCGGCGTCACCTCGACCAGGTCGTGGAAGGGCTTGTAGTTGCCAGTGGGGTACCTGAGGCGGACGAACGCCAGGATCGGAAGGCCGAGCCGGTCGGGGTCCACGACGGCGGCGTACCCCTGGATGACGCCCGCCTCCTCCAGCCGCCGCACCCGCTCGGTGACCGCGCTCGGGGACATCGAGACGGCGCGGGCGAGCTCGGCGAAGCTGGCCCGGCCCTCCCTCTGGAGGACATCGAGGATGCGCCAGTCGGTGGCGTCCGGGGAATACGCGGTCATGCCCGAGAGATAGCAGGGGAATCCCCGGCGCGGCAAGGTTCACGCCGGGGAATCCCCCTTCCCGGCGCCGATCATGGATCGTAGATTTCCTGCCATGACGACAACCCAGACCCGCACCGCGAACCCTGTCCTGCGCGTCGCCCCCGCCGCCCCGGCCGAGGCCGCCGCCTACTTCCGCGCCAGCCTGGTCTTCCACGCGGACGTCTCCGACGTCGCCGCCGCGCTCGGGGCCGACGGGGAGCCCGGCTTCGTCGTCCTGGACTCCCGCTCCACCGCCGCCTGGGACCAGGGACACGTCCCGGGCGCGGTCCACCTGCCCACCGCCCTCATCCCCGAGCAGGCCGGTCAGCTCCTCGACAAGGCCGTGCCGGTGGTGACGTACTGCTGGGGCCCGGGCTGCAACGGCGCCACCCGTGCCGCGCTCGCCCTCGCCGAACTCGGCTACCAGGTCAAGGAGATGCTCGGCGGCTTCGAGTACTGGGTGCGTGAGGGCTTCGAGTTCGAGACCTGGGAGGGCCGGGAGCGGCGCCCCGCCGACCCGTTGACCGCACCGAACGACGCCGGTGACTGCGGCTGCTGAGCCTCGCGGAATCAGTGGGGTTCCTGTGCAGGTGCAACCCCATGCTTCCGGTGCGTGTAGGTTCTGGCCCATGGTGCGATACGCGGAGCCGGGCTTGGTGGAGTGGGTGGAGTCGGGCGGCGGCCCGCTGATAGCGGTGCCGGAGACGGTGCTGCCGTTCTGGGCGGGCGCCGACGGCGACGAGACGGCCTCCGACTACGACCGGGCCTGTGAAGTCGACGGCTGCGTGGGCCTGTTGCCGGTGGGCGACACCGCCGCCCTGGTCCTCGGCGACGAACCCGCCTCGACCTCCTACCTCCCCGACCAGGACACCTTCGTACGGTGGTACGCCGCGGACTCCGAGGACGAACTCCTCGCCGAGGTCCCTGCCGCCCTCGCCACGGCCGACTGGGAGCAGGAGGTGAGCTGGTCGGTGCCCGGCCCGGTCGTCCTCTTCGACGCGGCCTGGCCCGGCAACGACTCGGTGAACACCGACCACTTGAAGGTCTCGCTCGCCCCCGGGCGGTACGCCGTGCGCGCGGCCCGCGTCCGTCCCGGTCCCGAGACCTGGCTGGGGCTCGTCCAGGTGCGGCGGCTGTCCGACTGAGGGCGTTCACGGGTGTGACCGGAGCAGTGCCGGAGCGCTGATCGCGTCGTCCGGCACTGCCTTGCGCGCGGTCAGGGCGGGGACAGCGGCGCCGCCCCGCACTGCCTTCGCACGGTCAGAGCTGCGACAGCTCGTCCACCAGGTCGTCCAGGCCCAGGGAGCCCTGCGACAGCGCCGCCATGTGCCAGGCCTTGAGGTCGAAGGCGTCGCCGTGCCGCTCCTGCGCCTTCTGCCGGCCGAGCAGCCAGGCCCGCTCGCCGAGCTTGTAGCCGATCGCCTGGCCGGGGATCGTGAGGTAGCGGGTCAGCTCGCTCTCCACGAAGTCCGCCGGACGGCTGCTGTGCGCGCCGAAGAACTCCTGCGCCAGCTCGGGCGTCCAGCGCTCGCCCGGGTGGAACGGGGAGTCCGCCGGGATCTCCAGCTCCAGGTGCATGCCGATGTCGACGATGACCCGGGCGGCCCGCATCATCTGCGCGTCGAGATAGCCGAGCCGCTGCTCCGGGTCCGTGAGGAAGCCCAGTTCGTCCATCAGCCGCTCCGCGTACAGCGCCCAGCCCTCGGCGTTGGCGCTGACCCCGCCCACCGAGGCCTGGTAGCGGGAGAGGTTCTCGGCGACGTGCGTCCACTGCGCGAGCTGGAGGTGGTGGCCCGGCACGCCCTCGTGGTACCAGGTCGAGACCAGGTCGTAGACCGGGAACCGGGTCTGCCCCATCGTCGGCAGCCAGGTGCGGCCGGGGCGGGAGAAGTCCGGCGACGGGGCCGTGTAGTACGGGGCCGCCGCGCCACCGGGCGGGGCGATGCACGACTCCACCCTCCGTACCCGCTCGGCGAGTTCGAAGTGGGTGCCGTCCAGTGAGTCGATCGCCTGGTCCATCAGGCCCTGGAGCCAGTCGCGGACCTCGTCGACGCCGTCGATGTGCTTGCCGTGCTCGTCGAGATGGGCGAGCGCCACCCACGGCGTCTCCGCCCCGGGCAGGATCTTCTCGGCCTCCTGCTTCATTTCCCCGAGCAGCCGGTGGTACTCGGACCAGCCGTACGCGTACGCCTCGTCCAGGTCGAGGTCGGTGCCGTTGAAGTAGCGCGCCCAGCGGGCGTACCGCTCCCGGCCCACGGTGTTCGGGGCGCCCGCGATCGTCGGTGCGTACACGTCCCGCATCCAGTCGCGCAGCTCCACCACCGCGGCGGTCGCGATGCGGGCGGCCTCGTCCAGCTCCGCGCGCAGCGACTCGGGGCCGGCCGCGGCGAAGTCCTCGAACCAGCCCCGGCCGTTGCCGTCGGTGTCCGCCCACTCGGTGAGCTGGTCGACGAAGGTGGCGGTCGGGCGCGGCGCCGCGTACAGCTTGCGCTCCAGACCGAGCGCGAGGGACTCGCGGTAGCCGGCGAACGCGGCCGGCACGGCCCGCAGCCGCTCGGCGATCGCGGCCCAGTCCTCTTCGGTCTGGTTCGGGGTGAGGGTGAAGGCGTCACGGATGGAGTGCGGCGGCGTGGACAGATTGCCGACCGCGCGCAGCCCCTCGTCGGCCTCGTGCACGGCGAGTTCGGCGGTCAGCCGCTCCCGCAGCAGCCGGCCGCACCGGCGCTCGATGTCACTGTCCGCGCCGGGCTGCCGCTCGGCCTCGTCCAGCTTGGCCAGGGTGGCCCGCGAAAGCTCCGCGAGCGCCTCCTGGCCCACCGGCGAGGTGTCGGGAAGCCTGCTCGAACTCTCCTTCACACCGAGATAGGTACCGGTGACCGGATCGAGGGCGATGAGCTCGTCGACGTAGGCGTCGGCGACCTGACGGGGCAGCGGGATCTGGGTCTCAGACATGCGGTCCATCCTCATACGCGGACCGCGCGGGAGTCACCCCGATTCCGCTGTCGGCGTGGCAGGCGGAAGGAGCGGCCCGCAGTCCCACTGCTGGAAGATCAACCGCGTCTCCACCCGGGCCACCTCGCGGTGTGCCGTGAACTCGTCGAGCACCAGCCGCTGGAGATCCGTCATGTCCGCGACGGCCACATGCACGAGGTAGTCGTCAGGACCGGTCAGATGGAACACGGTCCGTGACTCCGGCAGCGCCCGGATCCGCTCCACGAACGGCCCCACCAGCTCCCGCCGATGCGGCCTGACCTGCACCGACAGCAGCGCCTCAAGCCCTCGGCCGAGCTTCGCCGGATCCAGCCGCAGCTGATGGCCCAGGATCACCCCGCAGCGGCGCAGCCGGGTCACCCGGTCCAGACAGGTCGACGGGGCGACGCCGACCTGCGCGGCGAGATCGCGGTAGGTGGTCCGTGCGTCGTTCTGCAGCAACCGCAGCAGATGCAGGTCCACCGGATCCAGTACGACGGATTCGGCCATCCGCCGAACGTAGCACGGGGTTCCTCCCATGAACGCCGGTCACTGTTCACTCTTGCGGCCATGGACTCAGCGCGCACACCCACCGCGTCCCGTACGCCGCTCAGAGCACTGGCCACCGAGGCCGTCCACGCCGGCCGCGACGATCTCGCCCGGCAGGGACTGCACGCCCCGCCCATCGACCTGTCGACGACCTACCCGTCCTACGACAGCCGCGACGAGGCCGCCCGCATCGACGCCTTCGCCACCACCGGCGCCGAACCGGACGGACCGCCCGTCTACGGCCGCCTCGGCAACCCGACCGTCGCCCGCTTCGAGACCGCGCTGGCCCGTCTGGAGGGCACCGAGGCCGCGGTCGCCTTCGCCAGCGGCATGGCCGCGCTCACGGCGGTCCTTCTCGTACGGGCCTCCCTGGGCCTGCGCCATGTCGTCGCCGTACGCCCCCTGTACGGATGCAGCGATCACCTGCTCACCGCCGGACTTCTCGGCACGGAGGTCACCTGGACCGACCCGGCGGGAGTCGCCGACGCGCTGCGCCCGGACACCGGCCTGGTCCTGGTGGAGTCCCCGGCCAACCCCACCCTGGCCGAGATCGACCTGCGGGCCCTGGCCCACTCCTGCGGCTCGGTGCCCCTCCTCGCCGACAACACCTTCGCCACACCCGTGCTCCAACGCCCCGCGGAACACGGCGTCCGGCTCATCCTGCACAGCGCCACCAAGTACCTCGGCGGCCACGGAGACGTGATGGCGGGTGTGGTGGCCTGCGACGAGGAGTTCGCGGGCCGGCTCCGGCAGATCCGCTTCGCCACGGGAGCGGTCCTGCACCCCCTGGC
This sequence comes from Streptomyces sp. NPDC057253, assembly GCF_042669125.1. NCBI lineage: Bacteria > Bacillati > Actinomycetota > Actinomycetes > Kitasatosporales > Streptomycetaceae > Streptomyces > Streptomyces sp. NPDC057253. Next base: position 7,126 of record NZ_JBHUXV010000146.1, read on the forward strand.
GGGCTACCTCCTGCTGCGCGGCCTCGCCACTCTCCCCGTCCGGGTGCGGGCGGCCGCCGCGAGCGCCGCCGAACTCGCCCGGCGCCTCGCGGCCGACCCCCGCGTCACCCGGGTCCACTACCCGCGCATCGGCGGTGCCATGATCGCTTTCGAGGTTGCCGGCGACCCGCACGAGGTGATCGCGGGAGTCCGCCTGATCACCCCGGCGGTGAGCCTCGGCAGCGTGGACACCCTCATCCAGCACCCGGCGTCGATCAGCCACCGCATCGTGGACGCGGCCGACCGAAGGGGCTCAGGGGTGAGCGACCGGTTGCTGCGACTGTCGGTGGGGCTGGAGGACGTCGACGACCTGTGGACGGATCTGAACCGAGCCCTGAAGGGCCCCTTGAGGGGCGCGGGGAACTGCGCGACAAGCCAGAACCCACCCGCACCCGCCGAAGGGGCCGGTACCGCTACGGCGCTTCGGCCGTGCTGACCTCCACGGCGGCGAGCCGCGCGGTGATCACCAGCGTGCCTTCTTCGATTTGGTAGTCGAGCGGCAGCTCGAGAGCTCGCATCGCCGCCACCATGCCCGTGTTGGACGACTGCGTCACCGCGTACACACTCTCGCACCCGGCCTCGGCCGCCATGGCGACCAGCCGTTCCAACAGCTCACCGCCCACACCCCGCCGCTGCCACGTGTCCTCGACGAGCAGCGCGACCTCCGTCTCGTCCCCGTCCCACAGCAGGTGCCCGAGCCCCACGATCCGCCCGGAAGCGGTCTGTACGGCGAGAGTGCGGCCGTAGCGTGGGCTGAGCAGGTGGTTGAGATACCGGTCGGCGTCACCGACGGGCCCGTGGTACCGCATGCTCAGGGTCCGCGCGGAGCACCGCTCGTGCATCTCCCGGGCGGCCTCGAGATCACCCGTGTCGGCGCGCCGCACGGTGATGTCGTGGCCCTCGGGCAGCGTCAGCACGTCCTGGCCGGGCGGGATCCGCGGCCCGAGCCGGGCATCCAGCTCGACCAGGGCGCGGGCCCGGGCGAACTCCGTCGGCGTGAACGGCAGATACGGCCGCTCCACGGTGATCACTCCGCCTTCCGGTGCCCGCAACCGCATCACCGTGTCCTCGAGAACCCCTTCCACGGGCACCCCCTCCGGCCCGCGTCCGCCTCCCACCGGGGCGGCGGGCAGCGACCGGATGGTGCAGCGGCCCAGCAACTGCCGCAGGGCCAGCGGCAGTTCCGCCGCGTCCAGTGCGGTGCGGGTGGCCAGGCCGAGCACCCGGGTCGGGGCGTCCACCAGGTCATGGGTGTCGGCCCGCTCGATCCAGGTGTCGCTCCCACCGGCCCGCCCGACGGCCCGGGTGATCTCGGTCCCCTCCAGCGTGCCGGGAGCCCGCAGCAGGAACTCGTCGACGGTGCCCTCGGCCAGCGGATGCGTCTGGAGGCTGAGGATGTCCACCCGGTGCCCGGCCAGGGCCGTGCACAGCGCGGCCAGTGAACCCGGTTCGTCCTTCACCGTCGTCCGCATCCGCCACAGCGTGGTCTCCGCGGCCACGGGGTCCGCGCCCGGCGCCGACCGGTCGGAGGGCCCGGCCGGCTCCCCCTCGGGCAGTGGCCGGGCGCCGGTATCGCTCGTCGGCGGCGCGTGGCCGTGGCGGCGTGCCCACCATGTGTGGAACCCCGCCGTGGCGGCCAGGGCGACCGCCGAGATCACCAGCAGGGCCGTACCGTCGGGGCCGTGCCCGATCAGGTTCGCCACGGTGTCCGCCACCGCGACGGCCGTGAACAGGGCCGCGAGTTCGATCACGTCGCGCCGCCAGTGGTGCACGGGGCGACCGGCTTTCGCACGGGTCACATCAGACATGTCTCGAGTCATGCAGCCACTGTGGAGGAACGGTGTTGCGTGATCACGAACGCATTGTGACTGATCGGTAAAGTGTGGTTCGGCACTTTTATTCCCTTTTCAACTGTTCCGGGGTGGTTGAGTCCTGAGGGACTCCGGTACCCCGTCCTACGTCATGCAGCCACCTCCCTGCTCAGCGCGTCGCGCAGCCGACGGGCCTGGGACACCAGCCGGGAGGTACCGCGCCGGTCCGCCACCCGCGCCAGGTGCGGGAGTTCACCGCGCGCCCCCGACCGCTCCACGCACTCCGCGGCCACACCCAGCAGCTCCCCGAGTCCGCGGGCGGCCGCCGTGGAACCGGCGGAACCCGGTGTGCCGCCGGTCGCGAGATCGGCCAGCAGGACGGGCAGGGTGTGCCGGAGCACCCGCCAGACCGTGGCTTCGGCCCCCGTCGCCGCCGCCGTCCGGGCGGACTCGGCGAGCCGCGTCGGCTTCACCGCCCCGCGCCGCACCAACTGCCCGAGATCGGCGCCCAGCCGGTCCGCGTCGAGCTGTCCGCGTGCCGCCAGCACCAGCAGAGCGTCCACGGCCGCGAGCCGGTCCTCCGGATGCCGGGCGCCGAGCCCGTACGCCAGGCCGAGGTGGACGGCCTCGCCCGCCTCGCCGCCCGACTCGGCGAGCGGGGGAAGTATCGCGGCGGCACCTCTCTCGTCGTCGACGGCGACGGCGGAGAGGTCGCGCAGCATCCGCACGGCCACCAGCTCGCGGCGCTCGGGGAGCACGGCCAGCCAGTGCCGGCGCAGCCCGACGTTCCAGTGCCGGTAGCACCAGCCCTCCCGAGGCGCGTCCACGCGACGGCCCAGATGCGCGAACTCCCGCGGGAAGTCCGCCTGGAGCTCCGCCACTTCCCCGAACTCCAGCAGCACGCGGGCGCCCGAGGCCCGCTGCCGGTCCGTGGGGAGGGCCGGCCCCTCGGAGGTGAGCCACCGGGCCAGCCGGGTGCCCTCCGCGGTGCCGAGTCCCCTCGCCCGCTCGGCGGCGGCTTCGGCGGCCGACCGGTCCTCGCGCCCCACCCGGAGCAACGCCTGCGCGAAGTCGTGCTCGGCGACCCGGACACCCAGGCTCCGGTAGGTGTCGAGCCGGCCCACCAGCTCGTCCGGGTCGAGCAGGCCGCTGCTCCAGGTGGGCGTGGAGAGAAGGAACGGCACGGGATCGGTGCGCAGGCGGCGGGCGATCTCCCAGACGCGGGCCTCGAAGGCGCAGGCCAGGGGGCCGTGCACACAGCCTGTGCTCACCGACCAACGCCGCTGGGAGTCGTGGAGCGTGGCCGTGCCCACCCTGTCCCGCAGGGTCGCCAGGAGCAGGGCGAGGGCGTCGGTCGGGTCGGCCAGGCCGTGATGTCTGCCGAAGCGCTGCTCGGCCCGTGACAGGTCACCGGGGTTCGGCCGCTGGTCCCACCAGCAGCGCCCGGCCACCGGGTCCAGAGCCTCCAGCAGTGCTTCCCTGTCCTCATGGGCCTGCCGGACGAGTCCGTCCAGAGCGCGTTCGAAGGCGGACACGTCGTCGGCCGACTCCAGGAGGGCGCTGATCTCCTCGGCGAGCTCGGTGGCCGACCCCGGTGCGAGGGGGAGGCGGGTCGGTTCGGGGGCGGGCGGAAGCGTCTCCTCGTAGGCGAGCGGCTCCGGAGCGGGCGCCGGCGTGCCGAGCTTCTCAGCCGCGCGGGAGCGCAGCGCCGGGATCAACTGCTCGGCCGCCGAGGCCAGTTCCTCTCGCGCCTGCGCGGTGGTGGCCTGCCCGGCATGGCGCTCCACGAGCTTGAGCGCCCGCTCCTGAACAGCCGAGTCCGGATGCCCGAAGGCCTGCGCGGCAGCGGGCAGCAGCACGTCGGCGGTGGCCGGATCGCGCGCCAGCACCTTGCCGAGGAGCACCAACTGCGCCCGGACGAGCTTCTTCTCGGTGCGGAACAGCACGGCCTCGGACATCTGAGCCAGTTGACGGGGGAGCAGGTCGCCGTCCAGGGCCAGGGCGGCCAGCACGGACTGGGCGTCCGAGGCGACCACCGACATCGCGTCCGAGGCCAGGGCCAGCCAGTCCGCCGTGCGCTCCCGCTCCTCGTCCCGGGTGAGCGCGAGGGCCTTCAGCAGCCGCAGGCACACCCGCAGGCCGTTGGTCTGCCCGCCCCGCAGGAGCCGGGCCACACACACGTCGATCAGCGTCTTCCGCTCCAGCACCCCGTCCTCGGCGAGCTGCGAGAGCGCCCCCGGCCAGCTGTTGGGGCCCTCCGCGCCCAGCCACCACAGGGAGCTGCCGACCTCGCCCGTCTCGAACAGCGTGGGCACGAGCGCGGCCAGATGGGGCTCCTTGCGCAGCTGCTCCACCAGCGGGTCCGACTGTCGCCAGGTGCTGCCGATGTGCCATACCCAGCCCTGGACGTACGCCTCTGTGGTCGGCACCGGGCAGCCGGAGAGCCGGACCAGGCCGGCCATGAGCTCGTACGGGATGTTCGTCCCGGTCGGGCGCTCGGCGAGGCGGTGTGCCACGTCGGCCAGCCAGTCGGGGTCACGGTCGCCCAGGAGGTGGAGCAGCAGGCTCGGTGACGCCTGCGACCAGCGCATGTCGGTGCCCGCGAGCCAACTCGCCACGGCCGCGGCACCGGTCTGACAGGCGGCGCCCGCGGCGTGCAGGGCCGGGTGGGCACGGGTGGCCCCGGAACCCCACCGGTCGGCCCGGAGCTCGGTGCGGAGCGCCTTCAACTCGGGGAACTCCGCGCGTCGTTCGGAATCCGTCATGCCGTCGAGCAGACCCACGACCTCGGCCGTCCGCCCCGCCCGCACCGCGTCCACCAGCGCACTCACCGCACACCCCCGTCGGCCACTGCGTTGCCCTGCTCCATCGGGGCCCGCCCCCTCGCACCCGGATCCGCCAAAGCCCGCTCCTTTGTGCTCTGTTCGCCCACGCCCGGCCTCGCCATCCCACCCCGCCGAGCCATGCGCACGGCCAGCGCGTGCTTGCACGGGCCCCGGTCGCCCCGGTACTTGGCCCACCACAGGCAGCTGCACCTGAGCACGCCCGTCTCCTCCCGCACCCGGTGCACATGTCCGTCCTCCGCCGTGACCGTGGCCACGGAGCCGTCGAGAGTCACCGCTCCCGCGGCGAGCAGGGCCCGGGCCGAGCGCAGTCGCGGATTGTGCCGTTCGACCCGCTCGGCGTCGTACGGCAGCTCCCGGTGGAAGTAGGCCGCCTCCGCGGTGTCGTACCCGACGCGTCCCGAGGTGCCCAGGTGGGTCAGGGCGGCCCGGACGCGCTCGGCGGTGAGCCCGGCGGCCGCGGCGAGGTCGGTGACGTCGATACGGGGCTCCCAGGCGAGGAGCACCGAGACCAACTCGGCGTCCCCGGCGGCCTCCTCGGTCGCGAGCGCGTCGAGGACACCGCCCTCGCCGGAGAAACCGCGTGAGGCCTCGGGCGACAGGGTGAGGGTGAGCCGCATGCCCGGCAGGACGATCTCCCAGGCGCTCGCCACCGGCGCCGCCGCGGCCGACGCGACCGCGGGGCCGTACACCCGAAGGGAGATCGCGTGCCGCAGCACCCGCTGGAGCGCGACCAGCCGCTCCGGGCCCGGCAGGCACACCGCCCCGGGCACCGCCCTGGTCGTGGGCCTGAGGCCGCGCCCGGTGGGCACCACCCACCGCGGGCCGCCCGCCCCGCCCCGCGCCCCGCCGCGCGGCAGAGCGCGCAGGAACCGGACCGCCTCCGCCGCGGGCAGCTCGGCGCGCAGGTCGAAGCCGGCCGCGATCACCTGGGCCTCCGCGAAGCCGCGCAGCCAGCGGTCCGGCAGCGGCACCTTCTTCTCCACGACCGGGCCGTCCAGCGTGGTCACCGCCAGCTCCTCGGGGCCGACTCGCAGATGGAGGGGATCGTCGGCGCCGATCCTGGACAGCGCCTCACGCAGGGGGTTGTTGACGTCGACGTTGGTCGTGCCGTGCCCCACCTCGCCGCCGTCCAGGCCCGCCGTGAGCACGTCCAGGCGGGCGTACACCCCGCCGCAGCCGGAGAAGGACTCGAAGCGCAGCCGGTCGCCGTTGCCCGTCACCACCGGGTCGAGTGAGGCGGGCAGCTGCCTCTGGTGGTAGCGGGCCGTCGCCACGTCCGCGACCGCGAGCAGCGCCGCCGAGGCCACCTGAGGGGAGGTCAGGAAGCCTGTGAAGAAGCGCGGATGGTCGACGGTGCCGACGGGCGTCGCGCCCCGGGAGGTCTCCAGCCCAAGGCGCTGTCCGCCCGCCGCGGACTCCAGCACGGAGGGTCGGCGGTAGGCCACGGCTTGCAAAGATCGCGTCATGGAAAAACCGTAGAGGCGACCACTGACAATCGGCCCTGACCTGCGAAGGCGCCGGATTCGGTGGGGAGTTCACGGGCCGCGCGCCGGGGGATGACGCCGGTGCGCGGCCCGCCTTCGAGGGTACGGGAGTTACTGGCCGACCCGGCCCGGCTGGAGCACCTGCGTGAACAGCACGGTGCCGTCCGCCTCGCGCAGTCGTACCGTCAGCTCGCCGCTGTGGCCGTCGATGGCGACCTCGCCGAAGAACTGGTAGCCGCCGGCGGGGGAGACGTTCGCGGCGGTCGGCGCCTTCACGAACACCCGCTCCGGGCCGAAGGTGCCGTCGAGGGCGCTGGCCGGGAAGGCGCCCGCGTTCAGCGGACCGGAGACGAACTCCCAGAACGGCTCGAAGTCGGTGAACGCGGCCCGTGAGGGCTGGTAGTGCTGGGCCGAGGTGTGGTGGACGTCGGCGGTCAGCCACACCGTGCCGGTGATCCGGTGGTGCTTGATGTACCGCAGCAGCTCGGCGATCTGGAGCTCGCGTCCGAGGGGCGCGCCCGGGTCGCCCTGCGCCACCGCCTCGATGTTGGCCTTGCCCTCCGTGGCGTCGGGCACGACCAGGCCGAGCGGCATGTCGGAGGCGATCACCTTCCACACCGCCCGCGAGCACGACAGCTCGCGCTTGAGCCACTCCAGCTGCTCGCGGCCGAGGATGCCCTGCGGGTCCACGGTCTGGTCGTCGGGCGAGTTGGCGTTGCGGTACGTCCGCATGTCCAGCACGAAGACGTCGAGGAGCGGGCCCTGGTGCAGCACCCGGTACACCCGGCCGTCCCGCGACCCCGGCCGGAGCGTGGAGATCGGGAAGTACTCGCTGAACGCGCGCCGCGCCCGGCCCGCGAGCACGTCGACGCTCTTCTCGGTGTAGCGGGTGTCGGAGTCCAGGATGGTCTGGCCCGGGTACCAGTTGTTGCGGACCTCGTGGTCGTCCCACTGGATGACCGACGGGACCTGGGCGTTGAAGGTCCTCAGGTTGTGGTCGAGCAGGTTGTAGCGGAAGTTGCCGCGGAACTCGGCCAGCGTCTCGGCGACCTTGGACTTCTCCTCGGTGGTGATGTTCCGCCAGGTGCCGCCGTCGGGCAGGGCGGCCGTCGCCGGGATCGGGCCGTCGGCGTAGATGTTGTCGCCGCTGCACAGGAAGAAGTCGGGATCGAGCTTCGCCATCGCCCGGTAGATGGTGTAGCCGCCGAAGTCCGGGTTGATGCCCCAGCCCTGTCCCGCGAGGTCGCCGGACCACAGGAACCGCACCCCGTCCCGGCGCTTGCCGGACACCGTACGGAAGGTCCCCGCGACCGGCTCCCCGGTACGGCGCGGGTCGTCCGGGTCGGCCAGCAGCACCCGGTAGTGGATCTGCTCGCCCGACGGCAGCCCGTGCAGCCGGGTCGTACCGGTGAAGTCGGTGTCCGCGCCGAGCAGCGGGCCGTGCCACCGGCGCGGATTGCGGAACGACTCGGTCGCGGACGTCTCCACGATCATCCGGGCCGGGCGGTCGGAACGCACCCACACCAGACCGGAGTTCGAGGTCACGTCTCCCGTCTGGACGCCCCAGCCCGCCCCCGGGCGCCCGGAGAGGGCGAAGGCCGGTGCGGCTCCGGCGGCCGCGGGCAGGGTGAGGGCCGCCGACGCGGCGAGGGAGCCGCGCAGAACGCTGCGGCGTCCGGGGAGCGGACGGTGTGACATGGAGGCGCCTCCAGGGACGGGATCCGGCCGGTGTGCGCTGCCACAACTACTGGGGCGCCGCAGCGCGCACGGAAACCGCAAGTGAACAACTGGCCGCGGGAACGGATGAACCCGCGCGCGACATGCCGATGCCGTGCCGTCCCTGGCCGGCCCGGCGCCTCGGAGCGCCCTCAGCGGCTGCCGTCCAGGATCACGCGCGCGACCAGGGCCGGGTCGTCGTTCATCGGGCAGTGGCCGCAACCGGGCAGCCGTACGAGCCGGGCCTTGGGGATGATCCGCTTGGCCCGCACACCTTGGCGGCGCACGAGCAGCATGTCCCTGGTGCCCCAGGCCACGGTCACCGGCAGCCCGGGCACGTCCTCCATGAACTGGACGGCGGTACCGGCCCGCAGGGTCTCGTCGAAGCCGGTGGCCCGCGCGAGGGCGAGCGTCTCGGCGACCACGGCCTCGGGGGCGCGCAGACCGGGACGGGCGTAGATGGTGCTCGTCAGCATCGTGCGGCCGGCCGCGCTGCGCGACAGCCGCTCGACCAGCGGCAGCGGCAGCCGCCGCGAGATGTGCCGCATCGCGAGCAGGACGCCGAACGCGTACCGCCGCTCGGCCTGCGACCAGAACCCCGCGGGGGACAGCGCGGTGACGGACCGTACGAGCTTCTCGCGGCCCAGTTCCAGGGCCAGCAGCCCACCCAGGGAGTTGCCCGCCACATGCGGCCGTTCCAGCTCCAGCGCCTCGCAGAACGCCCCGAACACGGACGTCGTCGTGGCCAGGTCGTACGCGAGTCCCTCGGGCAGCCCCGGTGAGGCGCCGAAGCCGGGCAGGTCCACGGCGATCACGTCACGTTCCGTCGCGAGGATGTCCACCACCGGGTCCCAGGCCTGCCGGTGATGACCGATGCCGTGCAGCAGGAGCAGCGGCTCACCGCGGCCCACACGCGTGTAGGAGACGGTCACGGGCTGCGGCCCCTCGGGTGAGGGGACTTTGAAGGAGACGGTGGCGGACATGAGGGCTCCTTGACGGCGACTCACGGGCTGGGCGGAAACGCACGGCGGTCAGGCCGTAGACAGCTTGTCAGCAATTGCTACTGGCGGGTAGACCCATCCGGTGCCGCTTCGATATCGCCTGGACACCAACCGGTGGGTGGGTTGGGATGAATCCGTGGCCACTGACACCGGAACCGATGTCTTCGAAGAACACCGTCCCGTCCTCCTGGGCGTCGCCTACCGCATGCTCGGACGCGTCAGCGACGCCGAGGACGTGGTGCAGGAAGCCTGGCTGCGCTGGTCGGCGGCGGACCGGAGCGAGGTGCGCGAACCGCGCGCCTATCTGGTCCGCGTCACCACGCGCCTGGCGATCGACCGGCTGCGGCAGGTCAAGGCGCGCGGGGAGACGTACGTCGGCCCCTGGCTGCCCGAGCCGTACGTCACCGACTTCGGGGACACCGTGCCCGACACCGCCGAGCAGGCCGTCCTCGCCGACTCGGTCTCCCTCGCCGTCCTGGTCGTCCTTGAGTCGCTGTCACCGCTGGAGCGGGCGGTGTTCGTCCTCCGGGAGGCCTTCGGCTACCCCTACGCCGACATCGCCGCCATGCTCGACCGCGGTGAGCCCGCCGTACGCCAACTCGCCGGACGGGCCCGCAAGCACGTCGACGAGCGACGGCCGCGCTACGAGGTGGACCCGGTCCAGCGCCGCGATCTGACGGAGCGTTTCCTCGTCGCCGCGGGCGGCGGCGACCTGGAGGCCCTCATGTCCCTGCTGGCGCCGGACGTGCGGCTCGTCGGGGACAGCGGCGGCAAGACCAAGGCGCCGCTGCGGGTGCTGGAGTCCGCCGACCACGTGGGCCGCTTCATCGTCGGGGTCTCCGAGAAGGGCGTCCCGGACCTCACCTGGCGGTTCCTGGAGCTCAACGGTGGCCCGGCCGCGATCGCCCTGTCCGGAGGCAAGCCCGACTCGGTGTTCCAGCTCGACATCGTCGACGGTCGTATCCAGTCCGTTTACATCATCCGCAACCCCGACAAGCTGCGCTCTCTGATGGACATCTGACGTTCCGCACACGACGAGGCCCCCGTTCATGACGGGGGCTTTGCCGTCGCGTCAAGAACACGCTTCCGCGCGAACACCGCGTGAACGTTCACGGCACCGTGCACGGGAGTTGCTCCGAGTATCGAGGATTGGTCTTGACCAAGGGTGGGGGCCGCCCTATGGTCGCAGAGAAGTGCAACAACCTTTAATAAACAAGGGCGCTAAAACGCCGCCGGACCACGGCGATTGCGGAGGCAAGGGTGGGGACCACGCAGCTCGAATCGGTGCCGGAACCGAAGTACTGGCATCTCAAGACCGTGCTCAGTGAGGCACTGGACTCCGAATTCTCCGTGGGCGAGATCCTGCCCAACGAGCGCGACCTCGCCGCCCGCTTCGGCGTCGCCCGCGCCACGCTCCGCCAGGCCCTGGAGCAACTGGAGCTGGAGGGCAGGCTCCAGCGCCGCCGCGGAGTCGGTACGACCGTGGCGCCGCCCCGCGTGGGAGTGGCCGTCGGCACCGAGCAGCAGGCGTGGCCCGGGGCCGCCGGGGACGACTGGCAGAGCGTCGACTGTGCCGCCGCGGTGCCGCCCGCCGCCGTCGCCGACGCCCTGGGCACCGGCCGCGAGCAGCCCGTGCACATCGTGCGCCGCTCCCGGGTGACGCACGGTCAGCCCGTCGCCGCCGAACTGCTCTACATCCCCGAGGCCTCCGTGCCGGAACTCTCCGCCATAGACGCGCCGTCGGGAGCGGCACGCGCGCGTGCGGTCCTGCGTGAACTTCAGCGCCTGGAGCTGGACAGCCGCGAAAACGCCGTCGAACTCGGCTCGGCCCGCGCGGACGACGCCAAGGAACTGGACCGCCTGCCCGGTGCCCCGGTGCTCGTCGTCACCACCCGCTATCTGGCCGGGGGCCGCACCGCCGCGATCTCCGTGGCCACCTACCGCGCCGACACCTGCCGGCTGACCTTCGGCGACTCCGGAGCGGTGGAGATCCACGAGGGACCGGAACGCCAGGCGTCCTGAGCGCTACGACGGTGCCCCGGACGCTGGTCCGGGGCACCGCCGTGGGTTGTCCGTCGCCGCCGTACGTCGTCCGTCGCCGGCATCGGCAGGCTCACCGCCGGGCCGTCACCGTGCCCTCCACCGCGAACAGCTGCTCCTCCACATGGTCGAGGGCGAGCCGCAGCGCGCCGGTCGCCACGGCGGCCTCGCCGAGGAGCGACAGGGTCACCTTCGGCGGGCGCAGACAGTAGCGGGCCAACTCGCGCCGCAGCGGCTCCAGTACGCCGTCCAGACCGGCCGCCCAGCCACCGACCACGACGAGCTCCGGGTCGACGGCCAGGACGAGCGCGGCCACGTCGTGGACGAGCCGCTGGATGAAGCGCTCCACGGCCGCCCGGGCCCGCTGGTCGCCCTCACGGGCCTGTGCGAACACCTCGGCGACGGCCTGTTCGTCGAGCGGGTGCAGGGGCTCGTCGGTGGTGGACAGCAGGGTCTCCGGGGTGGCCTCACGGCCCAGCAGGTGCAGCGCGCCGATCTCGCCGGCCGCCCCGCCGTACCCCCGGTGCAGCCGCCCGCCGATCAGTGAGCCCGCGCCCGGGCTCAGCCCGGCCAGCACGAACACCACGTCGTCGGACTCGGTGGCGGCGCCCTTCCAGTGCTCGGCGACGGTGGCCGCGTTGGCGTCGTTCTCGACCAGCACCGGGCACTTGAAGGAGCGGCTGAGGCGTTCCCCGAGACGCAGGCCCGTCCACTCCGGCAGCGCGGCGCACAGCCGTATCGTGCCGTCCGCCTCCACGATGCCCGGCGAGGCGACCCCGACGGCCCACAGCGAGTCGCGGGCGACCCCGGCCCTGCGCAGCAGCTCGGCGACCGCGGTGCGCAGCCGCTCCAGGCGTTCGTCGGCGGACGCCGTCTCGTCCACGTCCTTGGCCACCGCGCCGAGCACCTTGCCGTCGAGGTCGGACAGGAGCGCGGCCACCCGGTGCGGTCCGATGTCGAGGCCCAGCAGATGGCCCGCCTCGGCCCGGAACCGGAACCGCCGCGCGGGCCGCCCCTGGCGCCGGGCGACGCTCTCGTCCGCCGCCTTCTCGACCACCAGGCCGCCCTCGATGAGCCCCTCGACGACCCCCTCGACCGTCGGCCGGGACAGGCCCGTCACCCGGGTGATCTCGGTCAGCGTCGCGCAGTCCGTGGCACGCAGCGCGTGCAGCACCACCGCGGAATTGATCCTCCGCAGCAGCGAGGGATCCCCGCCGGTCAGCCGCCCCAACGTCCGTCCTCCCAGCTCGTGCGCGTGTTGGGGCGGATCGTACAGGCCGCTGTGCCGGGTTGCGCCGGGCGCTCGGCCGTTTTTCGCGCGAGGCCCCCTCGTGACGGGTCCCGCCCGGGGCGGAACCGCTGCTGTCACCACCCCGACGGCCCGGTGCCACGAAGTCCTCGCCCACCGCTCACCCCGGTGCCACGAACCCCGATTCGTACGCCGCGATCACGGCCTGCGTGCGATCACGCGCCCCCAGCTTCGCCAGCACCCCGCTCACGTGCGACTTCACGGTCTCCGTGCCGACGATCATCCGCTCGGCGATCTCCGCGTTCGACAGACCGCGTGCCATCAGCCGCAGCACCTCCGCCTCCCGTTCGGTCAGCCGGGCCCGCTCCATCGCCGCGCGGGCCGCCCGGTTGCCGCCGTCCTTGCCGTACCGGTCGGCAAGCTGCCGTACGGAGGCCGGGAACAGCAGCGACTCGCCCTCGGCCACCAGCCGCACCGCGTGCACGATCTCGGTCGGCCGGGCCCGCTTCAGCAGGAACCCGTCGGCGCCGGCCCGCAGTGCCTCGTACACGTACTCGTCGTTCTCGAACGTCGTCACCACCAGGATCTTCGGCGGCTCCTCGACGCTGCGCAGCACCGCGCGCGTGGCCTCGATCCCGTCCAGCAGCGGCATGCGTACGTCCATGGCGACCACGTCGGGCCGCAGCCGCCGTACGAGAGGGATCACCGCCGCCCCGTCCGCCGCCTCACCGACCACCTCGATGTCGGGCTGCGCCTCCAGCACGGCCCGCAGACCGGCGCGTACGAGGGGTTCGTCGTCGACGAGGAGCACGGTGACCGGCATCGGGTCAGCCTAGATCAGCGCAGCGGCAGCTCAACATGAACCTGCCAGTCGCCCTGGTCGGGGCCGGTGTGCGCGCGGCCCCCGAGCAGGGCCGCGCGCTCACGTATGCCGCGCAGGCCGCTGCCCCGCCCGGGGCCGGGAACGTCGGCCGTCAGGGGATTGCGGACCTTGAGGGCGAGTGTCTCGCGCGTGACCTCGACGCGGACCCGGACCGGGACGGCACTGGCGTGCCGCAGCACATTGGTCAGCGACTCCTGGAGGATGCGATGGCCCTCGCGCGAGACCGGGCCCGGCACGGTGTCCAGCGGCCCGGTGAACTCGGCGTCCACCTGCGCGCCGGACGCGCGGGCGGACTCCAGGAGCCGGTCGGAGTCGGCCAGCGTCGGGCGGCCGCTCACCGGCCGCCCGGACTCGCGCAGGACGCCCAGCACCCGCTCCAGGTCCTCCAGCGCGGACCGCCCAGTGTCCTCGAT
>NZ_JBHUXV010000147.1:0-20488 GCF_042669125.1 Streptomyces sp. NPDC057253
TGTGTATAAGAGACAGGTGCACGACCGTGCGCGGCAACACAAAGGCCCGGATCGTCGTCAGGCTGAGATGCCGTCGATCCGGGCCATGGCGTCCTCCGCGCCGTACGGCTGCAAGTACGGCAGCCAGCGCGGGTCCCTATGCCCGGTGCCGATGATGCGCCAGGCCAGACCGGTGGGCGGAGCGGGTTTGTGGCGCAGCCGCCAGCCGATCTCGAACAGATGTCGGTCGGCCTTCACGTGGTTGCAGCGGCGGCAGGACGCCACCACGTTGTCCCAGACGTGCTTGCCCCCGCGGCTGCGCGGGATGACGTGGTCGACGCTGGTTGCGACGCCACCGCAGTACATGCACCGGCCCCCGTCGCGCGCGAAGAGCGCCCTGCGGGTGAGAGGCACAGGACCTCGGTAAGGAACCCTGACGAACCTTTTGAGCCGGACCACGCTGGGTGCGGGGACTGTGACGGTCGCGCTGTGCATGAAGGCGCCGGATTCCTCCAGGGAGACCGCTTTGTTCTCCAGGACGAGGACGAGCGCGCGGCGGAGCGGTACGACGCCGAGGGGCTCGTACGACGCGTTGAGTACCAGGACATGCGGCACGGATGCCTCCTTGGGCGTCGGCGGCGCGTGGCTCGCGCCGGGACGATCTGAGGTCAGTCTCCCCTCTTGGCCGGGAGAAACGCCACCATGTCCCGGTAACGGGCTGGGAGTGTTTTCGACCACACCTTTCTTCATCCCCAGGTGAGGCCCGTCTCTCCCCCGGACATTGCAACGATCCCCACACGATGCACCGTTAGTGTGGTTGGTCTGCCGTACCGGTGACCTTTTCGTGACCTTGACCGCCCTACCGGACGGCAGACGCAGCACCTGGAGGTACCTGCCGTGTCCTTGTCCGCCGTCCTACTGGCCGCGAGTCCGTCGCCGTCGCCGTCCCCCTCGGACACCTCGACGCCGGCCGTGCCGAGTCTCCAGGACGCCCAGGAGAGCGCGACGAACGCCGCGAGCTGGGTCGAGCAGAACTGGTCGACCTGGCTGGCGATCGGTCTGCGGGTCCTGCTGATCCTGGTGATCGCCGGGATCCTGAGAATGGTCGTGCGGCGGGCCATCACCAAGCTGATAGACCGGATGAACCGCACCGCCCAGGCGGTCGACGGCACCGCGATCGGCGGTCTGCTGGTCAACAACGAACGGCGCCGGCAGCGCTCGCAGGCGATCGGTTCGGTACTGCGCTCGGTGGCGAGCTTCATCATCCTGGGCACCGCGGCCCTGATGGTCCTGGGCGCCTTCGAGATCAACCTGGCCCCGCTGCTGGCGTCGGCCGGTGTCGCGGGTGTGGCGATCGGTTTCGGCGCCCGCAACCTGGTCACGGACTTCCTCTCCGGCGTCTTCATGATCCTGGAGGACCAGTACGGCGTCGGCGACAGCATCGACGCGGGCGTGGCCTCCGGCGAGGTCATCGAGGTCGGCCTGCGCGTGACCAAGCTGCGCGGCGACCAGGGCGAGATCTGGTACGTCCGCAACGGCGAGGTCAAGCGGATCGGCAACCTCTCCCAGGGCTGGGCCACGGCCGGCGTGGACGTGACCCTGCGGGCCTCCGAGGACCTGGACAAGGTGAAGCGGGTGCTGGGCGAGGTCGCCGAGAAGATGAGCAAGGAGGAGCCCTGGAACGAGCTCCTGTGGGGCCCGATCGAGGTGCTCGGCCTGGACAGCGTCCTGCTGGACTCCATGGTCGTGCGGGTCTCCGCCAAGACCATGCCGGGCAAGTCCCTCACGGTCGAGCGCGAGCTGCGCTGGCGCATCAAGCACGCCTTCGACGCGGCGGACATCCGTATCGTCGGCGGCGCCACGGTCCCCGCGGAGGAGGAGCCCGCCGACCCGACCGCGGCGGTGGCGGCCCCTTCGGTCTTCTCCAACTCCGACTCCCCCCAGCACGCGGCGGCCTCCCCGCTGGCATCGGCCCCGGCGCAGCGTCCGCCGGCGAAGTAGGCCGCCCGACTCTCACCGTCTTCACGTGAAGGGCACATTCCGGCCACGAGTGTGATCATTTAGCATCACCCCCACAACGGGCCCTTGTTCTGGTGCGCAATGCCCAGGGGCCCGTTTCGAATGTGGGGAAACACATGAGAAAGCCCGCCATAGGCATCGCCGTGTCCGGTGCCCTGGCCCTGACCGCTCTGATGGCACCCGCCGCCTCGGCCGACACCAGCCCGGACCTGGTCTTCTCCGGCATCACCGTGAACGGCGGGAAGCCGATCGTCATCGGGACCACCGCCGCCGTGAAGGCGCCGGTCACCTACACGCTGACCCGGCCGTCCGACTTGACGATCGACTACAAGAAGACGTTCGCGGCCGTCGTCCTCTACCGCGGCACGCTCAAGGAGTTCCAGAACACGATCGAGCCGGACCTCACCGCGCCCCAGTGCGCCACCACCGCGACCACGGACACCACCGTGACCGAGTCCTGCACGGAGACGCTCGTCATCGAACCCTTCAATCTGTTCGAGGCCGCCGACGCCACGACCTGGAAGGCGGCCGGCGTCTTCAACCAGATCGACCAGGACGACGACGGCTCCGACGGCCACATCAGCTTCGGCTACCACTCCGACCTGTGGGGGCCGCTCGGCAGCGGGGTCCAGGTCAAGCGCGCGGCGAAGCTCACCGCCGACGCGGCGCCCGAGCCGGTGAAGAAGGGCGCGACCCTCACGGTCACCGGCAAGCTCACCCGGGCCGACTGGGAGAACGAGAGGTACACCGGCTACGTCTCCCAGAAGGCGACCCTCCAGTTCCGCGCCAAGGGGTCGAACAGCTACACCACCGTCAAGACGGTGACCTCGGGGACCGGCGGCGCGCTGCGGACGACGACGAAGGCCACCAAGGACGGCTACTACCGCTACGTCTTCGCGGGTACGACCACCACCGGCTCGGCGACGGCCGCCGGCGACTACGTCGACGTGCGCTAGCCACGCCCTCCCCTCCGCCACCGGCGGAGCACCCCCGCAGGTAACGACTCCGTTTCCTGCGGGGGTTCTTTGTTCGTCCCCTCTTGACTCTCCTGGTGGTACAGACCTACGTTCCCTGCATCCAATAGGAAACCTTCCTAACAGTCTTCTTTCTCTAGAGTCGTCTTTTCCCTGTAGTCACGGAGAGGGGCACCCATGGCAGGCACACCGCGCACCCTGCGCGCCATGAACGACCGTGCCGCGCTCGACCTCCTGCTGGAGCACGGCCCCCTCTCCCGCACCCGGATCGGCAAGCTCACCGGCCTGTCCAAGCCGACCGCGTCCCAGCTCCTGGCCCGCCTGGAGGCGTCGGGCCTCGTCCTCGCCACCGGTACCACCGAGGGCAGGCCGGGCCCCAACGCCCAGCTGTACGAGGTCGACCCGAGCGCCGCGTACGCCGCAGGGCTCGACGTCACCCCCGAGCGCATCCTCGCCGCGGTCGCCGACATCACCGGCCGCACCGTGGGCTCCTACGAACTCCCGACCCCGGGACGGCGGCCCACCCAGCCCGTCGTCCGGCAGGTCACCGACGCCCTCGACGGCGCGGTCAAGGCGGCCGGACTCGCCCGCGGCGACGTCCACCGCCTTGTCATCGGCACCCCAGGCGCCTTCGACCCCAACACCGGCCGGCTGCGCTACGCCTCCCACCTCCCCGGCTGGCACACCCCGGCCCTCCTCGACGAACTCGCCGCGGTCCTGCCGATGCCGGTCGAGTACGAGAACGACGTCAACCTCGTCGCCGTGGCCGAACAGCGGCTCGGCGCGGCCCGCGGCCACGAGGACTTCGTGCTGCTGTGGAACGAGGGCGGTCTCGGCGCCGCCCTGGTCCTCGGCGGCCGGCTCCACCGCGGCTGGACCGGCGGCGCGGGGGAGGTAGGTTTCCTGCCGGTTCCCGGAGCGCCGCTGGTGCGGCACGTCACCAAAGCCAACAGTGGTGGCTACCAGGAGCTCGCCGGCTCCCAGGCCATCCCCCGGCTCGCCCGCGAGCTCGGCATGACGGACATCCCCTCGGGGCCGTACGCCGAGGCCGCCGCCGCGCTCGTGGAGCGGGCCGCCGCCGAGGACACCGTCCTCAACCGGCTGCTCCTTCAGACCTACGCCACCCGGCTGGCCACCGGTCTCGCCTCGCTCGTCTCCGTCCTCGATCCCGAACTCGTCGTCCTCAGCGGTGCCTCGCTCACCGCCGGCGGCGACACCCTGCGCGCCCTCGTCCAGGACGAGCTGGAGGAACTGGCAGCCTCCCGGCCCCGGCTGGTCGTCGGCGACGTCCGTGAACACCCCGTGCTGCGCGGCGCGCTGGAGAGCGCGCTCGCGGCCACCCGCGACGAGGTCTTCGACACCTCTCGCTGACCCCCGAACTCCCCCACGCCCTCACCTCACCGCCCGCCCCTGGGAGATCCCGTCATGCGCTCAGCCATACCCTCGTCCGCCCGAAAGACGGCTTTTGCCCTGACCGTGTCCGCCGTGCTCGTCACCACCGCCTGTACCGGCCAGGCCTCCTCCGGCGCCGACGACGACGCGTCCAAGGAGACGACCATCAACTTCTGGCACGCCTGGAGCGCGGACTCCGAGGTGGCGGGAGTCAAGGCGCTGGTCGCCGGGTTCGAGAAGGCGCACCCCAACATCCACGTCAACGTCGTCGGCAACATGACCGACGACAAGATCAACCAGGCGCTGCGCACCGGCGGCGCCAAGGCCCCGGACGTCATCTCGTCGTTCACCACGAACAACGTGGGCAAGTTCTGCTCCTCGGGCGCGCTGGTCGACCTGAACCCGTTCTTCAAGAAGTCGGGGATCGACCCGGACACCACCTTCCCGGCCGCGATGAACCAGTACACCCAGTTCGACGGCGACCGCTGTGCCGCGCCGCTCCTCGGCGACGCGTACGGGCTCTACTACAACAAGACCGCGTTCCAGAAGGCCGGGATCACGAACCCGCCCAAGACCTGGTCCGAGTTCGCGACCGACGCCAAGAAGCTGACGATCACCCAGGGCGACTCGTACAAGCAGCTCGGGTTCATGCCGAACTACCACGGCTGGGAGACCACGACCGAGCACTACCTGGGCCAGTTCTCGCCCACGTACTTCGACAAGGCGGGCAAGTCCACGATCGCCGGCGACCCGGCCGTCGCCGCCGCCTTCACCGTCCAGAAGCAGCTCGTGGACGAACTCGGCGGCTACAAGAAGCTGGAGAAGTACCGCGCCGGACTCGGTGACGAGTGGGGCCCCAAGCACCCCTTCCAGACCGGCCAGGTGGCCATGCAGCTGGACGGTGAGTGGCGCCTGGGCATGGCTCTGGACGCCAAGCCGGGCTTCGAGATCGGCGTGGCCCCGCTGCCCGTGCCGGACGACCGGGCGGACCAGTACGGCAAGGGCTACATCACCGGCACCATCGCCGGCATCGCCGCCAACAGCACCAAGCAGAACGCGGCCTGGGAGTTCCTGAAGTACATCACCACCGACACCGACGCGGTGGTCGGCTTCTCCAACGCCATCCACAACGTGCCCTCGACGCTCGCGGCCCTGAAGTCGCCGAAGCTGAAGTACGACCCGCGTTTCAAGACCTTCCTGGACATCGCCGCCGACCCGAACTCGACGACGGCCCCGTCCTCGGTCAACGGCGGTGTGTACCTCACGACGATCCAGGAGCTCGGCTACGACTACGAGAGCGGAAAGGTCACCGACCTGAAGAAGGGCCTCGCCGCCGCGGCCAAGCAGATCGACACGGACATCGCGCAGGCGAAGTAATGGCCGCGACGATCACCCTCGCCTCCAAGCGCCGCAGGTCGGCGCTGCGGACCCTCGCCTTCATGTCGCCCTGGCTGATCGGCTTCTCGGTCTTCTTCGCCTATCCGCTGGTCTCGACGGTCTACTTCTCGTTCATGCACTACGACGGCTTCAAGCCGCCGACCTGGAGCGGGACGAAGAACTGGACGTACGTCTTCGAGCACTACCCGTTCTTCTGGCCCGCCCTGCGCAACACCCTGTGGCTGGTCGTCGTGATGGTCTCGCTCCGGGTCGTCTTCGGCCTCGGCGTCGGCATGCTCATCACGAAGATCAAGACGGGTACGGGGGTCTTCCGCACCCTCTTCTACCTGCCCTACCTGGCCCCGCCCGTCGCGGCCACCATGGCCTTCGCGTTCCTGCTCAACCCCGGTACGGGACCGGTCAACTCGATCCTGGAGAAGGTCGGCATCCCGGCACCGGGCTGGTTCAACGACCCCACCTGGTCCAAGCCGGCCCTCACCCTGCTCGCCCTGTGGGGCATCGGCGACCTGATGGTCATCTTCATGGCCGCGCTGCTCGACGTGCCCCAGGAGCAGTACGAGGCGGCCGAGTTGGACGGGGCGTCGGCGTGGCAGCGGTTCCGGTTCGTCACCCTTCCCAACATCTCGCCGATCGTGATGTTCGCCGTGGTGACCGGCGTGATCCAGACCATGCAGTACTACACACAGCCGTTGATCGCGGGGAAGGTCGCCTCGGGGGTGATCCAGGGCGCGGGCACCCAGTTCGAGCCCGGCTATCCGGACAAGTCCACGCTGACCCTGCCCCAGCTCGTCTACAACCTCGGTTTCCAGCGCTTCGACTACGGCTCCGCGTGTGTCGTCGCCCTCGTCCTCTTCGCCCTGTCGATGGTGTTCACCGCGTTCCTGATGCGGCGTCGGGGCGGTCTCATCCAGGCAGGTGACTGACCATGACCCAAGTACTGGAGCGGCCGGTGGAGTTGAAGACACCGGCCTCGCCCGCCGAGCGCACCGCCCGGCGCCGGGCCGCCCTGGAGTGGGTCGCGATCCACTCCCTCGGCATCGCCGCCGCCCTCTTCTTCACGCTGCCCTTCGTGTTCGTGTTCCTGACCTCGCTGATGAGCGACACCCAGGCGCTCAGCCGGGACCTGATCCCGCACACCTGGGAGTGGGGCAACTACCAGCGGGTCTTCGAAACCCCGGGTTTCCTGACCTGGTGGCGCAACACGCTGATCTACGCGGGACTGGGAACAGTCCTTACGGTCGTGTCGTCGGTCCCGGTGGCGTACGCGCTCGCCAAGTTCCGCTTCCGGGGCCGCAATCTCTCCCTGATGCTGGTCATCTCGATGATGATGCTGCCGCCGCAGGTCGTGATCATCCCGATGTACCTGTTCTGGGCGAAGCAGCTCGGTCTGTCGGGCACCCTGTGGCCGCTGATCATCCCGATGGCGTTCGGGGACGCGTTCTCGATCTTCCTGCTCCGGCAGTTCCTGATGACGATCCCCAACGAGTACGTGGACGCGGCCAAGGTCGACGGCTGCGGCGACCTGCGCACCCTGCTCAAGGTGGTCGTGCCGATGGCCAAGCCCGGAATCGCGGCCGTGGCGCTCTTCCAGTTCTTCTACGCCTGGAACGACTACTTCGGCCCGCAGATCTACGCCTCGGAGAACCAGAACGCCTGGACGCTCAGCTACGGCCTGGAGTCCTTCAAGGGCATGCACCACACCGACTGGAACCTCACCATGGCCGCGACCGTGCTGGTCATGGCCCCCGTGATCCTCGTGTTCTTCTTCGCGCAGAAGGCGTTCGTCGAGGGCGTCACGTTGACCGGAGTGAAGGGTTAAAGGACATATGAAACTCACCGTGGTCGGCGGCGGCTCGACCTACACACCCGAACTCATCGACGGCTTCGCCCGCCTGCGCGACACCCTGCCCGTCGAGGAACTCGTCCTCGTCGACCCGGCCGCCGAGCGGCTGGAGCTGGTCGGCGGCCTCGCCCGGCGCATCTTCGCCAAGCAGGGGCACCCCGGCCGGATCACCACGACCCATGACCTGGACGCGGGCGTGGAGGGCGCCGACGCCGTGCTCCTGCAACTGCGCGTCGGCGGCCAGGCGGCCCGGCAGCAGGACGAGACCTGGCCGCTGGAGTGCGGCTGCGTCGGCCAGGAGACCACCGGCGCGGGCGGCCTCGCCAAGGCGCTGCGCACGGTCCCGGTGGTCCTGGACATCGCCGAGCGGGTCCGCCGCACCAACCCGGACGCCTGGATCATCGACTTCACCAACCCCGTGGGGATCGTCACGCGCGCGCTGCTCCAGGCCGGCCACAAGGCGGTCGGGCTGTGCAACGTGGCGATCGGCTTCCAGCGGAAGTTCGCCCGGCTGCTCGGCGTCGCCCCCGCCGACGTCCACCTCGACCACGTGGGCCTCAACCACCTCACCTGGGAGACGGGTGTACGACTCGGCGGCCCCGAGGGCGAGGACGCGCTGCCCAAGCTGCTCACCGAGCACGGCGAGACGATCGCCGCCGACCTGCACCTGCCGCGCCCGCTCCTCGACCGGCTCGGCGTGGTCCCGTCGTACTACCTGCGCTACTTCTACGCGCACGACGAGGTCGTACGGGAACTCGGCACCAAGCCGTCCCGCGCGGCCGAAGTGGCCGCGATGGAGGCAGAGCTGCTCCGGATGTACGGCGACCCGGCCCTGGACGAGAAGCCCGAGCTGCTCGCCAAGCGGGGCGGGGCCTACTACTCGGAGGCGGCGGTGGACCTCGCCGCCGGGCTGCTCGGCGGCGGGGGCAGCCCGTACCAGGTGGTCAACACCCTCAACCGGGGCACGCTGCCCTTCCTGCCCGACGACGCGGTGATCGAGGTGCAGGCGGCGGTGGGTCCCAAGGGGCCGACCCCGCTGGCGGTGCCCTCCGTGGACCCGCTGTTCGCGGGGCTGATGGCCCACGTCACGGCGTACGAGGACCTGGCGCTCACGGCCGCCCTGCACGGCGGCCGCGAGCGGGTCTTCAAGGCGCTGCTCGCGCATCCCCTCGTCGGCCAGTACGAGTACGCCGAGGGCCTCACCGACCGACTGATCGCACACAACCGGGAGCATCTCGCGTGGGCCTGACCGCATGCGTCCTCGCCGTCGACGCGGGCAACAGCAAGACCGACGTCGCGGTCGTGGCGGACGACGGAAGCGTCCTGGCCACGACCCGCGGCGGCGGGTTCCGGCCGCCCGTGGTGGGCGTCGAGACGGCCGTGGACAGCCTCGCCGAGGCGGTCGGGCGGGCCTTCGACGCGGCCGGGGTGAGCTCGGTCGAGCAGGTCTCGGCGTGTCTCGCCAACGCCGACTTCCCCGTCGAGGAGGAGCGGTTGGCGGCGGCGCTGCACGCACGCGCGTGGGGCGCGAGCGTCGAGGTCCGCAACGACACCTTCGCGATCCTGCGGGCCGGCGTCACCGAACCGCGCGGAGTCGCCGTGGTGTGCGGGGCGGGCATCAACTGCGTCGGCATGCGCCCCGACGGCCGTACCGCCCGCTTCCCGGCGCTCGGCCGGATCTCCGGCGACTGGGGCGGCGGCTGGGGCCTCGCCGAGGAGGCGCTGTGGCACGCGGCCCGCGCGGAGGACGGGCGGGGCGTCGACACCGACCTCGCGCGCGTGCTCCCGGCTCACTTCGGGCTGCCCTCCATGTACGCCCTCGTCGAGGCCCTGCACCTGGAGGACATCGCCCCGGCCCGACGCCACGAGCTGACACCGGTGCTGTTCGCCACGGCCGCCGCCGGCGACCCGGTGGCCCGCTCGCTGGTCGACCGCCTCTCCGACGAGGTGGTCGCGATGGCGACGGTGGCCCTGACCCGCCTCGACCTCCTCGACGAGGAGACCCCGGTCCTGCTCGGCGGCAGCGTCCTGGCGGCCCGTCACCCCCAACTCGACGACCGCATCAGGGAACTCCTCGCCGAACGGGCCCCGAAGGCCGTACCGCGAGTGGTGACCGCCTCCCCGGTGCTCGGCGCCGCACTGCTGGGCCTGGACCGGGTGGCGGCACCCCCGGAGGTGCACGCGCGAGTCCGGACGTACTACGAAACCTGAGCGACCAGGTCGACGGCGTCCGGCGGCGTGCTCGGCGTGGTGACGCACGCTGCGCGCCAGGCGACAGCGACCCTGCGCGCCCCCAGGGGGAACCGAACCGATTCCGGCGGCGTATTCATGGGCAAGGGGTGGTGCGGGGGGCGTGGCCGGGCGGTCGATCCACTGCGATCCGATCAAGATCGCGTGAAGCCCGGTGCGGATGTCGGTCCCGGCAGCGATACTTGCGGCGACGGATGACCATGGGGGAGGTCAAACAGTGACACACCCGCCGAAGAGCAGCACGGCACCACCGGATTCCGGGGTGCCCACGATTCCGTCCGTGCCACCGCAGCCGGCCGGGCCGTCACCCGCCGTGCCACCACCGCCGCCCCCACCGGCGCCCGAGGTGCCCGTCCGCCGCCGTACGGCCTTCGCGGAGGGCTTCGACCAGCTGCGCGCGGCCGCCACCACCGAACCGGGGCGGCTGCGGATCATCGGCGCCGGGATCGCCCTGCTCGTCGTCCTCTTCGGCGCGGTGACCGCCTGGCAGACCAACGACCGGGCCGCTGCCGCCGACGACGTGCTGCACAAGAGCCAGCCGCTCAGCAGCGCCGCCGCCGACATCTACCGCTACCTGGCCGACGCCAACACCACCGCCTCCAGCGGCTTCCTCGCCGGCGGCCGGGAGTCGGCCGCCTCCCGGGAGCGGTACGAGGAGGACATCGACAAGGCAGCGGCCGGTCTGGTCAGGGCCGCCTCCAACTCCGACCCGGACTCCCCCGCCGCGAGGACCGTGGCCGAGCTCAACACCCTGCTGCCCGAGTACAAGGGCCTGGTGGAGCAGGCCCGTACGTACAACCGCCAGGGCTTCCCGGTCGGCGGCGCCTATCTGCGCTACGCCAACGAGAAGATGCAGCAGAAGATGCTCCCGAAGGCGCAGAACCTCTACACCAGCGAGAACCAACGGCTGCGCGCCGACTACGCCGACGCCACGCCCTATCCATGGGCCGCGATCGGCCTCGGCGTCCTCGCGCTCGCCGGGCTCGCCTGGGCCCAGCACCGCAACTACCGCCACACCAACCGGGTCCTCAACCACGGCCTGGTCGCCGCCACCGCGACGGCCACGGTGGTCCTGCTGTGGCTGGTCGTCGGCCACAGCTTCGCGCGCGCGGGCCTGAACTCCTCCTACGACCACGGGGTCCGCTCGCTCAACGTGCTGCACGACGCCCGGATCGCCTCCCTGAAGGCGCGCGGCAACGAGAACCTCACCCTGGTGGCCCGCGGCGCGGAGACGAAGGTCGTGAAGGACGCCCAGGGCCATGAGATCACCTACGACGCCTACGACTACGCCTTCGACCACGAAATGGACGCCCTCGGCAAGGGCCTCGCCGAGGCGTCGAAGCTGGCCGACGACACCGTCGGCAGGAAGCCGGTCACTGCGGCCGAGGGCAACATGAGGGCGTGGATCGATCGTCACAAGGTGGCCCGCGGGCACGACGACGACGGCAACTACAAAGACGCGCTGGCCGGGGTCATCGGCGACAAGGGCGCGACGCGCGAGTGCTTCGACAGCGTCGACAACAACCTCGACAACGCGCTGAAGCACGAGGAGAAGGAGTTCGAGCAGTCGGCCGGTGACGGTCTGGACGCGATGACCGGCCTGTCCGTGGGGGCCGCGGTCCTGGCCGTGCTGGGCGCCGCCGGCGCGGTCCTCGGCATCGGGCGCAGGCTGTCGGAGTACCGGTGAGAGGGGGCGTGACGATGCGGATGCGTGGACGTGTGCGGACCGGTCTCAAGGGCTGGGGCGGGGTCGGGGCGATGGCGGCCGTCTGCGCCCTGGTGCTCGCCTTCGCGCTGCTGCTGCCGCTGGCGCGGTCCCAGGGCGACGCCGGCACCGGCGCCCCGGGGGTGGCCCACGCCGAGCAGGCGGCGGACGTCGATCCGTGCGACAACCCCTCGATCAAGGCGCACCCGGAGTACCAGACGCTGGCTCCCAGCAGCGTGGACGGCTCGACCATAGAGAAGATCAAGGCCCGCAAGGGCGCCAAGCGCAAGCTGTGGGTCGGCGTCGACCAGAACAGCTACCGCTGGGGCTACCGCAACCCCAACGGCGGGCCCGGCGCCGACCTGGAGGGCTTCGACATCGACCTGGTGCACCGGATCGCGCAGGACATCCTCGGCGACCCGGACGCCGTGCTGTTCAAGGCGATCCCCACCAACCAGCGCATCCCGGCGATACAGAAGGGCTGGGTCGACATGGTCGTCCGCACGATGACGATCAACTGCAAGCGCCTGAAGGACGTGTCGTTCTCCGCGCCGTACTTCAAGACCGGCCAGCAGGTCCTCGCCCCCAAGTCCTCGGACATCACCGGCTACGACAGCAGCCTGACGGGAAAAAAGGTCTGTGCGGCGGAGGGTTCGACCGCCCTCCTCCAGCTGAAGGAGGGCGAGAAGAGGTTCGTCGCCGCCAAGGACATCAGGACCGTGCCCAACCAGCTCGACTGCCTCGTCCGGCTCCAGCTCGGCGAGGTGGACGCCGTGGTCACCGACGGCGCGCTGGGCGCCAGCCAGGCCGCCCAGGACCCCACGGTCGAGTTGAAGGGCACCGCGCCCTTCACCACCGAGTACTACGGCGTGGCGATGAGCAAGGACGCCGACGATCTGGTGAGCCGGGTCAACCAGATCCTGGTGGACTACCGCAAGGACACCGCCGGCGGCTGGCAGGCGTCGTACAAGAAGTGGTTGTCCGCCACACTGGACCGGAGTCCGGCGAAGTCGGAACCGCCGCCCCCGCAGTACTTCCGCAAGAGCTGACGCACGGTCGAAGACGAACAACCACTGGGCAACCCCTTCAGCAGCGAGAGGTGATCGATGGGCGTCACGGGAGCCCCCGGGCCGGTGATGGACCGGGACGAGGTGGACCGTGCGCTGGCGCGGCTCGGCGCGGAGCACGAGGCCATCGAGACCTCGCTCCTCGCCTTGCAGGACCACGCGGGCCGCAGGCTCCTGGAAGGCGCCGACCTCACCGGCCTGACCAAGGAGCGCTGGGAGTCCGCCGACGCCTCGATCACCCTGCTGTGGGCGTACTTCGACGCGTACACGGACGCCCTGCGCGCGGCCCGCGAGATCCGCTCCCGCCGCCGCTGGTCCAGCCGCGAGGACCTGGTGGAGCTCACCGAGCTGCTGCGCGGCGAGGCCGTCACGGTCGCCGGATCGGCCACCGCCACCGCCAACGCGCCCACGCTGCAAGGCAGTTCGAGCAAGCTCAGTGAACAGTTCACCCTCGTCACCCTCGTGGAGCGGATGAACGAGCTGTACGCCACGAGCCTGGACATCGTCGTCGCCGCCGACGCGGTGTGGTCGGCGCTGCCCGCCCGCATCGACCTGCTGTCCGCCGAGCTCCAGCGCACCCGCAGGCTCGCGCACTCCGTCGGCGTCCGCCCCGGCGAGCACCCGGCCGGCGACGACCTGGAGCGCATCACCCGCACGCTGACCTCGCTGCGCGAGCAGGTGATCTCCGACCCGCTCGCCTTCTGGCAGCGCGCCCAGGGCAGTTCGGCGCCGGGCGGCGGACGGCCGGACACCACGGCGTACGACCGTGAGGCGCGCGCCCTGGAGGAGGTGCGCCGGGAGATCGACGCCGTGCTCACCGTCCGGCAGGACGCGGAGGCCCGGCTGGTGAAGCTGCGCGATGTGCTCTCCCGCGCGGACCGCACCCTCGCCGAGGCGCGCACCGCGCGCGGCGAGGTCCTGGCCAAGATCGCCGCCACCGAGGTGCCGGTGGTCAGCGGACCGCCGACCGCGCTCCAGGAGCAGTTGGCGACCGCCGCCGAGTACCGCAGACACGCCCAGTGGCACCGCCTGTCCCCGCTCCTGGAGTCCCTGGAGCAGAAGGCGGAGGACGAACTGCTGCGCGCCCGTGAGTCGTTGACGGCGGTCACCGCGCCGCTCGCGGTCCGCGCGGAGCTGCGTGGCCGCCTCGACGCGTACAAGGCGAAGGTCGCCCGGCACGGCCTGGCCGAGGACCCGTTCCTGATCGAGCGCTACGACGCGGCCCGGCGGATGCTGTGGAGCGCGCCCTGCGACCTCCGGGTCGCCGAACAGGCCGTGCTGCGTTACCAGCACGCGGCCGCCGAACTGCTGGGCCCCCCGCGGGTGCCGCAGCAGGGCGGTCCCGAGGACCGTAGGGGGGAGTCGACGTCATGAGCCAGGAACAGCAGCCCTGCCAGCGGCCCGGCTGCGACGGCAGGTACGAGGACATGGGCGGCGGGGAGCTGTACTGCGACACCTGCGGCCTGGCCCCGGTCGTCTCGGCCGGGGGCGGCCGGTCCGGGTCGGTGCCCAGCGGTCGTACGGGCGAGGGCAAGGACTCGCGGGGCAGCGGCAGTTCACCCGCCACCGGCCGC
The DNA here is from genome assembly GCF_042669125.1 of Streptomyces sp. NPDC057253. Taxonomy (NCBI): domain Bacteria; kingdom Bacillati; phylum Actinomycetota; class Actinomycetes; order Kitasatosporales; family Streptomycetaceae; genus Streptomyces; species Streptomyces sp. NPDC057253. The sequence continues at coordinate 14,202 of NZ_JBHUXV010000147.1, forward strand.
GGTTCCACGCGTACGTCGTCCCACTCGTCGAAGTCCCGGCGCTCGGTGTCGGGACGGCTGTCGCGCTCGGTCTCCGGGAGGTCCACCGGCCGCTCGGTGTCGGTGCGCAGCTCCGGCTCGTCGGCCGGTTCGACCGGGCGCGGCCGGCTCGGCGCGGGCCTGGTCGAGGTGCCCGGGGTGCCGCGGCCCGACCCGCGCGTGATGGTGCTGGAGAACCCGGAGGTGCCCGAGCGCAAGCGGTTCTGCTCGCGTTCCGACTGCGGGGCGCCGGTGGGGCGTTCGCGCGGGGACCGGTCCGGCCGCACGGAGGGCTTCTGCACCAAGTGCGGCCACCCGTACTCCTTCGTGCCGAAGCTGAAGTCCGGCGACATCGTGCACGGCCAGTACGAGGTCGCGGGCTGCCTGGCGCACGGCGGTCTCGGCTGGGTCTACCTCGCCGTCGACCGCGCGGTGTCCGACCGCTGGGTGGTCCTCAAGGGCCTGCTGGACACCGGCGACCAGGACGCGATGGCGGCCGCGATCTCGGAGCGGCGCTTCCTCGCCGAGATCGAGCACGCCAACATCGTGCGGATCTACAACTTCGTCGAGCACCTCGACCAGCGCACCGGCTCCCTCGACGGCTACATCGTCATGGAGTACGTCGGCGGCAAGTCGCTCAAGGAGATCGCCAACGGCCGCCGCTCGGCCGACGGCAAGCGGGACCCGCTGCCGGTGGAGCAGGCCTGCGCCTACGGCATCGAGGCCCTGGAGGCGCTCGGCCACCTGCACAGTCGCAACCTCCTGTACTGCGACTTCAAGGTCGACAACGCCATCCAGACCGAGGACCAGCTCAAGCTCATCGACATGGGCGCGGTGCGCCGGATGGACGACGAGGAGTCGGCCATCTACGGCACGGTCGGCTACCAGGCCCCCGAGGTCGCGGAGGTCGGCCCGTCCGTCGCCTCCGACCTCTACACCGTCGGCCGCACCCTGGCGGTGCTGACCTTCGACTTCCAGGGCTACACCAACGTCTTCGTGGACTCGCTGCCCGACCCCGACCACATCGAGGTCTTCCGCCAGTACGAGTCCTTCTACCGCCTGCTGGTCCGCGCCACCGACCCCGACCCGGCCCGCCGTTTCGCCTCGGCCCAGGAGATGTCGGAGCAGCTGACGGGCGTCCTGCGCGAGGTCGTCTCGCTTCAGACGGGCCGCGCGAGGCCCTCCCTGTCCACCCTCTTCGGCCCCGAAGTACGCGTCACCGACACGGAGTTGTTCCCGAAGCTGGACGGCGAGGTGTCCCGGCTGGGGGCCCGGGTGGCACCGGTGGGGCGGCGAGGGCTCAGGGCGGCCGGCTCCTCGGTCCCCGCTCTTCCCGCTGTCGGCGCCGCAAGTGCCGGGCAGCCCGGCCGCGGCGCCCTCGGCGCCCTCGTCAAGCCGGCCGACGCCTCCGTCGCCGCCCTCGCGCTGCCCGTCCCGCACGTCGACCCGACCGACCCCAACGCCGGTTTCCTCGCCGGGCTCATGACCACCGCGCCCGCCGAGCTGCTCGGCGCCCTCGCGGCCGCGCCGGCGGCGTCCGCGGAGACGCGGCTGCGGCAGGTGCGGGCCTGGCTGGAGAACGGCGACGCGCACACCGCCGACGAGGCGCTGCGGCACCTGGAGGACGAACGGCCCGACGACTGGCGGGTGGTCTGGTACCGGGGCGTCGCGGCCCTGGTGACCGGCGACCACGAGGCCGCCGCGCTGGCCTTCGACGCGATCTACGACGCCTTCCCGGGCGAGCCCGCGCCCAAGCTCGCCCTCGGCCTGTGCGCGGAGGTGCTCGGCCAGCTCGACAACGCCGCCGAGTACTACCGCCTGGTCTGGTCGACCGACCCCAGCTATGTGAGCGCCGCGTTCGGCCTGGCCCGCGTCCAACTGGCGACCGGGGACCGCCGTAGCGCGGTGAAGACGCTGGAGTCGGTGCCGGAGTCCTCCATCCACTACACCGCCGCCCGGGTGGCCGCCGTCCGCGCGCGGCTGCGGGGACGCACCGCGACCGCGGGGGACGTACCCTTCCTGGACGACCTGACCGCCGCCGCCGGGCAGGTCGAGGCGCTGGACGCGTACGGACTGGATCCGGCGCGGCGCGAGCAGTTGTCCGCGGAGGTGCTGGGCTCGGCCCTGGACTGGATACTCTCCGGTGGCCAGGATCCCGTCACCCCCGCCGCCGGGGGACGGGCGCTGCTCGGCAGCGGACTGGACGAGCGAGGACTGCGCTTCGGCCTGGAGCGTTCGTACCGCACGCTGGCCCGGTTGGCGCGGGGCGGCGAGGAGAGGATCGACCTGGTGGAACGAGCAAACCGTTACCGCCCCCGGACGTGGGTGTAGTTGATGTCGCAGATGCCCCAGCTGTCCGCCTGCCCGAGCTGTGAGGAACCCCTCGAGTCGGGTGACCGTTTCTGCGGTGCGTGCGGATACGACCTGTCCGCCGTGCCGGCACGGCCGGACGACAGCCCGACGCTCGCCATGAACGGCGCCCCGCCGGGCGGCCCCTGGCCCGAGGGCCTGCTCCCCGCGGCGGAGGTGCACCGGCCCACGGGCCCGCACGCCGCCGGTTCCGCCGAGCACCACCTGCCCCCACCGCCGCCGCCGCAGTCGGGGCCCGTCGTGGGGTCACCGGTCTCGCCCGCATCCGGCGTACGCTTCGACCGGGCGCCGGAGCCCGACGAGTACCCCCTCCAGGCGCCGGACCCGCGCGTGGCCGCGGGACCGGCCACCCCTGCCGAAGGAACCAAGGTGTGCGTGGCCTGCCGGGCCGGTCGCGTCGATGACGACGGCTACTGCGAGAACTGCGGGCACGCCCAGCCCCGCGAGCGCGACCACATGGAGCAGGAGGCCGGCCCGATCGCCGCGGTGAGCGACCGCGGCCTGCGCCACCACCGCAACGAGGACGCCTTCACCCTCGGCAACACCCTGCTGCCCGACGGCTCCCCGGCGACCTTCGCGGTCGTCTGCGACGGCGTGTCCTCCGCGACCCGCCCCGACGACGCCTCCCTGGCCGCCTCCCGCGCCGCCGCCGACGCCCTGCTGGCCGCCCTGCCCCAGGGCACCCACCCCCAGCAGGCCATGCACGAGGCGATCGTCGCCGCCTCCCGCGCGGTCAACTCCCTGGCCAACGAGCCCGCCACGGCCCGCGAGCACCAGCCGCACCAGAACGCCCCCGCGTGCACCATCGTCGGCTCGGTCGTCACCCCGAGCCTGCTGGTCGTCGGCTGGGTCGGCGACAGCCGGGTCTACTGGGTGCCCACGGACCGCACGTCACCCCCGGCCCGGCTCACCGAGGACGACTCCTGGGCCGCGCAGATGGTCGCCGCGGGCCTGATGAACGAGGCCGAGGCGTACGCCGACGAGCGCGCCCACGCGATCACCGGCTGGCTCGGCGCGGACGCCTACGAACTCGACCCGCACACCGCTTCCTTCAAGCCGGACCGGCCTGGTGTGGTGGTCGTGTGCACCGACGGTCTGTGGAACTACGCGGAGGCGGCCGACGAGATGGCGGAGGCCGTGCCGGCCGACGCCGCCGCCCGTCCGCTGCACAGCGCCCGGGTTCTGGTGGGCCACGCCCTGGACGGCGGGGGCCACGACAACGTAACAGTGGCCGTCGTGCCGTTCCCGACCCCCTCGCAGGGGGCAGGATCGGCCTGAGGCCGACAGCACGCACGGGGATGCCTCGCGGGCCGGAGGGGACCGGTCCGCCATCAGTCAGCACTCCACGAACGTGGGGTTCGCGAGGGGGATTTGAGTAGGCATGGCCAATTTCTCGAAGTCGAACGTGCCGCAGTTCTCGATGGACGTCTACCAGAACGAGTACCTGCCGGAGGGCGGCCGCGAGGTCAACGCGATCGTCACGGTGACCGCGACCGGCGGCGGCACGATCGGAAGCGCGGTCGCCGCACCCCACCTCTGGTCGGCGGGTCAGGGCCCGTCCGCCGCGGTGGCGCTCATGGTCGACTGCTCGGGCTCCATGGACTACCCGCCGACGAAGATGCGCAACGCCCGTGACGCCACGGCCGCCGCGATCGACACCCTGCGCGACGGGGTGCACTTCGCGGTGATCGGCGGCACGCACGTGGCCAAGGAGGTGTATCCCGGCGACGGCCGGCTCGCGGTCGCCGACGCCACCACCCGCGCCCAGGCGAAGCAGGCCCTGCTCAGGCTCAGCGCGGGCGGCGGTACGGCCATCGGCACCTGGCTGCGTCTCGCCGACCGGCTGCTGTCCTCGGCGGACGTCGCCATACGCCACGGCATCCTGCTCACCGACGGCCGCAACGAACACGAGTCGCCCGAGGACCTCAAGGCCTCCCTGGACGCCTGCGCCGGGCGTTTCACCTGTGACGCACGGGGCGTGGGCACCGACTGGGAAGTGAAAGAAGTCACAGGGATCGCCTCCGCCCTGCTGGGCTCGGCCGACATCGTCGCCGATCCGTCCGGGCTCGCCGCCGACTTCACGCAGATGATGGAGGCGGCCATGGGCAAGGAGGTCGCGGACGTCGCCCTCAGGGTGTGGACCCCGGTCGGCACCACGATCAAGTTCGTCAAGCAGGTCGCGCCCACCGTCGAGGAGCTCACCGACCGCCGCACCGAGGCCGGTCCGCGCGCCGGGGACTACCCCACCGGGTCCTGGGGAGACGAGTCCCGTGACTACCACGTGTGCGTCGAGGTCCCGGCCGCGAACATCGGCCAGGAGATGCTCGCCGCCCGGGTCTCCCTGGTCGTCCCGCAGTCCGACGGCACGGTCGGCAACCTGGGCGCACAGGGTCTCGTACGGGCCGTGTGGACCGACGACATGGTCGCCTCGACGTCGATCAACCCCCAGGTCGCTCACTACACCGGTCAGGCCGAACTGGCACAGGTCATCCAACAAGGGCTCGATCTGCGCAAAGCGGGCGATTTGGATGGAGCGACGGCCAAACTGGGCCGGGCCGTTCAGCTCGCGAACGACTCGGGGAACGCCGATACTGCGAAACTGCTTTCGAAGGTGGTCGACGTGGTCGACGCCACGACAGGTACTGTGCGACTGAAGGCGAAGGTCGAGGAGGCCGACGAGATGACTCTCGAGACCCGGTCGACAAAGACAGTTCGTGTAAAGAAGTAGACAGTTACCGACGTAGAAGTTCCCTGATCCGAGAGGGGGAAGCGCCGACATGCCGACCTGCCCGAACGGACACCAGTCGGGTTCCGACGACTGGTGCGAGGTCTGCGGTCACCGCATGGCCGGTGCCGTGCCTCCGCCCCCTCCGCCGCCGCCCGGTCCGGGTGGAGGCGGCTACGGCTTCCCGCCGCCCGGTGGACCCGGCGGTGCCGGTGGTCCGGGTGGTCCCGGTGGCCAGCCCGGGGGACGTTCGCATCTGTCCGCCGTGCCCGACGCCGAGCCGGAGCTCTGCCCGCAGTGCCGTACGCCCCGGGAGGGCGGTGCGCCCTTCTGCGAGGAGTGCCGGTGGAACTTCCTCACGAACACTGCGACGTCGTACACCCCGGCCGCCCCGCGCCCGTCGGCCGGCTCCGGCCCGCCCTCGCACTTCCAGCAGCAGCCGGCGCCCGGTCCGTCCTTCGGCGGCGGTGACTCCTACGAGTACCAGGGCTCCCGCCCGTCCCAGGTGAACCGCCCCGCGGAACCGATCCCCTTCGGCTCGGAACCGTCGGGCCGGACGGGGCCGGGTGGGCCCGGTGGACCCGGCGCCGGTCCCGGTGGCCCGGGTGGTCCGCAGGGCTTCCCCGGTGACCCGTCCCGCCCCGGCGGGTCCGGCGGTCCCGGCTCCTCCGCTCCTTCCGGTTACCCGGGCGGTCCCGGTGGGCCCGGTGGCTCCGGCCCCTCCGGTTTCCCCGGCGACCCGTCCCGGCTTGGCGGCCCCGGCGGTTCCGGCCCCGGTGGCCAGCAGGGCTTCCCGGGTGACCCCGGCCGCCCCGGCGCACCTGGCTCCTCCGGTTTCCCCGGAGACCCCGGCCGTCCCGGTGGGCCCGGTGCCTCCGGTTTCCCGGGCGGTCCCGGCGGCCCGGGCGCATCCGGTCCCGGCGGTCCCGGTGGCCCCGGAGGTCCCGGCAACGGCCCCGGCGGTTACGGCTATCCGCAGCCCGGCTCCCCGCAGGTCCCCTCCGGTCCGGGCGGCCCCGGCGGTTACGGCTACCCCCAGCCCGGCTCCCCCCAGGCCCCCTCCGGCCCGGGCGGCCCCGGAGGTCCAGGCGGCCCCGGCGCCCCGCAGGGCTTCGGCGGCGGTACGCCCACCCAGCCCGGCCCCTGAGGTCCCGGCCCCGGTGGCCCCCAGGGC
>NZ_JBHUXV010000148.1:0-20170 GCF_042669125.1 Streptomyces sp. NPDC057253
GTTCCTGCGTATCCCTGGGCATCGGAACAACCCACCGCGCCTAGGGGGAACAGTGTCCCTTGCCCAGCCCGATGTGACCGTGGTCGTCGGGGCGTACGACGCCATGCCGTACCTCGTCGCCTGTCTGGACTCCGTCGAGGCGCAGACCCTCGACCACGCCCGCATCGAGGTCATCGCGGTCGACGACGGCTCCACCGACGGCACCGGGGAGTACCTGGAGGAGTTCGCCGCGCGCACCTCCCTGGACGTGATGGTGGTCCGGCAGGACAACTCGGGCGGCCCCGGCGGCCCGCGCAACGTCGGTCTGGGCAAGGCCACCGGGCGGTACGTCTTCTTCCTGGACGCCGACGACAGGCTCGGCCCCGAGGCGCTTCAGCGGATGGTCGCGATGGCCGACCGCAACGGCACGGACGTCGTCCTCGGCCGCGTCGAGGGCGTCAACCGCAAGCCGCCGACCTCCATGTGGGGACGGACCCTGGAGCGCACCGACGTCTTCTCCTCCAACATCAAGTTCACGCTGAGCGCCCAGAAGCTGTTCCGCCGCGCCTTCCTCGAACGGCACAGCATGCGCTTCGACGAGTCCCTGTGGACCGGCGAGGACGCCCTGTTCACCATGGAGGCCTATCTGCGGGCCGACGGCGTCTCCGTGATCGCCGACCACACCTGCTACTACCTGGTGGGCCGCGAGGACGGCAAACACGTCACGAAGACCGGCAGCCACACCCTGCGCTTCGACTCCGCCCGCGCCCTGATGACCCTGATCGCCGACATGGTCCCGGCGGGCGCCCGGCGCGACGCACTCATGGTCCGCCCCTTCCTCGTCACCCTGCTCCCGCAGTTCGGCCCGAGGTTCCTGAAGGACAGCGAGGCGATACGCCAGGAGAAGCTGGCGCTGGCGAAGCCCCTGATGGACGCCTACTGGACGGGTGAGGTGGCCCACCGCCTCCGCGTCCACGAACGCCTGCGCCTCCAGCTGGTCGCGTCGGACCGCCCCGATCTCCTGCTGGAGGTCCTGGAGTTCATGAGGACGAGGAAGACACCGCAGGCGGTGCTGGAGAAGCGCGGCCGACGGGTGTACTTCGCCTACCCGCACTTCCGGGACCGCGCGACGGGCCTCCCGGACTCCCTCTACCTGGCAGAGCCTAGGGAGGCCCGAGAGGTGGCGGGCTACCGGGAGGTGGGGGCGGACCAGTTGCTGCGGCGGGCGGTCCGCAAGGCACGCAGGGTCCTCATCCCAGCAGCGTGAGCTTCCCGGAGACGGACACGGTCTCCTCCTCCCGCCGCGGCCCCGGCAGCCGCCGCGCCCTGGCCGCCGCTCCCAACGCCTGTACGGCCCTGTCGAACCGTTCCTGCGCGGACGGCTCGTCCGGCCCCAGCAGCCGCCGCTTCAACGCGGCCCGCGCCGAGCGGAGTTCGTCCCGCTCCGGGTGGCGTACGGCATCCAGCAGCGCGGGCACGCCCGTCGCGTCCGGCGTCAACACCGTCGCCGCCCCCGCCGTGGGGAACGCGGCACGGAACTCTGCCTCGCTCAACCCGCTGGTGTTCGCGACCGCGTACGGCTTCCCGCTCGCCAGGAAGTCGCTGACCACGCTCGACACATCGCTGATCAGCAGGTCGGCCCGGTTGAAGCAGGCGTACAGCGTCGGCCGGGCGTCGGTGACGACCTGGTGCTCCCACACGGGCAGCGAGGCCCAGTACGCCCGCTCCCAGGCCTCGGTGGCCCGGCGCACCGCCTCCGCGCGGCCGCGCTCCGGCGTCGACTGGAGCAGCATCCGCTCGACCGAGTCCGCGGCGGTCCGGAACGACGCGGTGGTGAGCCGGTCCAGCTCCCGGGTCCGGCGGGCGAGTTCACCGTCGTCGGCGGGGCGTTCCCCGGCCCGCTCCCGGTTCGCGGCCCGCACCAGCTCACGGATCCGCAGGTCCGCCGTGCCCGCCCGCGCGTCCACCGACCCGGTCAGCGGATGCGGCTTGTACAGCAGCCGGACCCCGGGATCCGCCAGCAGCGCCCGCACGATGTTCTCGCCGGCCTCGATCACCGAGGTGTTGCCGGGGTTGCCGTCCCAGCCCTCCCAGGTCGGCGCGTACAGGACCGTGACGGGACCGGTGGGCGGCCCCGCGTACGGCCGTACGGCGTCCAGCTGTGGGCGGCCGATCTCCACCACGTCCTTGTCCTCGACGCCGACCTCGGCCGCCGCGTACCGCTCCCGGGCGGCGGGTCCGGCCACCCACACCTCGTCGTAGGCCTTCGCGTAGGGGTTGCAGGACGACAGCTTGTCGCTCTCGCCGTGGTTGACGAAGGTGTGCTTGATCGTCGGGATGCGCAGGACCTGGGAGGTCTTGCCGGAGTTCGAGGGGTGGATCAGGACCTGGAGCGTGGAGTGCTCCAGGCGCAGCAGCGTGGAGACCTTCGGCAGGCAGACGATCGGGACGTCGGTCGCGGCGATCTTCTGCATCATGAACCGCTCGCGCAGGACGATCACCGGCTTCCCGCCGGCCTTGGCGAGCGGCTCCAGCCACATGTTGGCCTGGTAGGCGGAGGAGACCCCGCCGGAGAAGTAAAGCCCCACGGTCGGCCGGTACTCCGCCAGCCACGCGTCGAACCAGTCCAGGACCTCCTGCTCGCCCGCCGGCCGACGGCTCGGCAGCAGTCGTACGAGAAGGTCGTACAGGCCCATGAGCGCGAGCCCGAGGGACATCGCGATGCCGCAGGCCGCGCAGCGGGGGTCACCGGTGGCCGCGGTGGCCAGCAGGCCCGCGGTGGCGGGCAGGCCGTGGACCAGGAGGCGGGGGCCGGGGCGGCGCAGCAGGGCGGGCGGGGCCGGGGTGAGGCGGAGCGCCGAGGCGTCGATGTTGCGGGTGAGGACCGGGAGGGTGCGGGTGCGGCGGACCAGGACGGAGGCCGCCTGGACCGCGCAGTGCAGCGCGTAGAAGGCGAGCAGCCCGGCCACCAGCGCGGTGTACGCCGTCTCCTCGTCCTCCGGGGTCAGCCGCAGCAGGCCCACGACCAGCAGCAGATCGCGCAGGACGTGCCGCACGGTGATGTCCGCGTGCGACTTGGCGAACAGCGAGACCATGCCGCGCTGCCAGCGGTGCAGGACGCCCTCGGCGGCCAGGGACGCGGCGGTCGCGGCGAGCAGCAGCGGGACGTGCGGACGCAGGGCGGCGACGACCTGGGCGACGACGGCGGCTGCCAGGACGGCGGCGACCAGGACTCTCGTCGTGGTCTGCCGGCCCGGCAGCCGCGCCGCGGAGCGGAGGCGGGACAGGGGTTTTCGCACGGGGGTCACTCCAGGGTCGTCGCGAGACGGACGCCTTGGTTAACGGGTGTCGACCTCCGGACGACACGCGCGTGTACCCGTGCGTGCGGGGCGGGGAGGTGCTAGGGGATCGGCTGTGCGGTCGGCTGTTCGACCGGGGCGACGAGGACCTCGGCCCGTTCCGCCAGGGCCTTGTCGGCCAGGTCGTTCACGGCCGCGTTGAAGCGCTCCATGGAGGTCGGGTGGTCCGGGCCGAGCACGTACTCCTTGAGGACGCGGCGCTCGGGGGCCATCGGGTCGTGGACCGGCTCGCGCACCGAGCGCAGGATCTCCGGCAGCCGTGTGCAGTCCCGGTCGAGCAGGTAGGCGCCGCCCGCGGTGGTGTAGGCGGCCCGGAACTCCTCGTCGGGCAGGTCCCGGGCGTTGGTCAGGACGTACGGCTTGAGGCTCGCCACGAAGTCGGCGACCACCGAGGAGACGTCGCTGATCAGGAGGTCGGCCTGGTTGAAGCACTCGTACAGGGTGGGGAGCTGGTCGAGGACCACGTGGTGGCGGGCGCCGGCGCGGCTCTCCCAGTGGAGCCGGTGCCACTCGTCCCTGAGCTGCTGCCATGCGGCGGCGCCCGCCCCGTCGGGGACGCGTGAGTCCCGCAACTGCTGGGCGTCGTCGCCCTCGTGACGTCCCGCCATCGCGTCGAGGCGGGCCTTGATCTCCTGGAGCCGCGGTCTCGCCGCCGCCATCTGCCGGTCCTCGTCGGCCCGCAGCAGCTCCTGGACGGTCCGGTCCGCGGCGGCGGCCTCGGCCGAGCGCTTGCCGGTGAGGGGGTGCGGCTTGTAGATGATCCGGACGTTCTGAGCGAGAAGCCTCTCGATCAGGGGTACGCCCATGGGGATCAGGGAGGTGTGGCAGTCGTCGTCGCTCCAGCCCTCCCAGGTGGGCGCGTACAGGACGACGGGCACCGGACCCGGGACGTGGTCGGCGTGCAGCCGGACCGGGGCCAGCTGCGGGCGGCCCACCTCGACGATGGCCGAGTCGCTGATGGCGTGCCGCACCCGCCGGTAGCGGTCCCGCCCGGCCTTTCCGGCCACCCAGATCTCGTCGTACACCTTGCTGACGCGGTTGCTGCTGGCGAGCTTGTCGCTGTCGCCGTGGCCGATGAAGACGTGCTTGGCCTCGGCGATCCGCAGCATGTGGACGTTCTTGCCCGCGTTGCCGGGGTACAGCACGACCCGCACGCCGGACAGCTCCAGCTCGGCCAGGTCGTCCGCCTTGGGCACGCAGACCACCGGGATCCGGGTGCGGCCGAGGAAGCGGAAGGAGGCCCGCTCGCGCAGCACGATGACTGGGCGCCGGTCGAGTTGCTCCAGCGTCTCGATCCACATGTTGACCTGGTACATGAAGTCCCGGGACACCGCGGCGAAGCTGAAGTACAGGGCCACCTCGGGCCCGTAGCCGGCGAGTTGGCGGTTGACCTCGCCGATCACCGCGTCCCGGCCGGGCATCCGGCGGACGGTGCGGAACTGTCCGAGCAGGGCCGCGAGGGCGACCAGGGTGGCGCCGATCGTCAGTGCGTAGCCGACGTAGGCCGAAAGCCGGCTTCCGGTTGCCAGGGCGATGAGAAGTCCCACGTGGGCGGGCAGGTCGAGGTGGAGGAGCTTGCGCAGGAAACGCCGGTAGAGCAAAGCGGGCGGGGTTTCGGGTATGTCGATCCCGCTCATGTCGAGATTGCGCGCGATGAAGGGCAGGACGCGCCGCCTGCGGATCGCGTGGTGCAGCGCCGAATACATCATGACCAGCAGGAAATGGGCGCTGAGCACGGCGAGCCCGGTGACCACGACCGCGTCGGGCGCGTCCGTCCGGTCGGCCAGGGCCAGCAGCATCAGCGTGCGCACCGCGAACCGCAGGGTGCGGCTGACCTGCAAGGTCGCCAGGCGCCGGACGAATCCGGGGGCCTTGGCGTGCAGTGCCTCGTCCGCGAGATACGTCACGGCCCACGCCACCGTGAAACCCCACACCGAGGGCAGCAGGGCGAGGACGGGGAGCGCCGCGAAACCGGCGGTGAAAAGGATCACCAGGAGAAGTTCGTTTTTCCCGCGAACGCGCAGGACTGCACACAGGCGGCGGATGTTCATGGCCAGTTCGACACGGGTCAATGGCCAAAGGTTGTACATCCGGATGTCGCGGGGAATTCACTTCCGCTTAAAAGGGAGGGTGGACTTCCGCTTTTCTCGACCCGGGAACCGGAACGGCCTTTTGGCGCGTCCGGTACCGGGTTCGGGTCCAGGTCCGGGTCCCGGCCCGGGGCCAGGTCCGAGTCCAGGTCCGGGGACTGGACGGACGCGCGTCACCCCGTCCCCTTCGCGTACATTGCGGGCGAGATACCCGCAGTGGCGCGAGGGGACAGGACACAAGGTGGCAGGGGCAAGGCAGGCCGTGGGCGAGGCCCGCAGGATCGTCGTCAAGGTGGGCTCCTCGTCGCTGACCACCGCCTCCGGCGGCCTCGACGCCGACCGGGTCGACGCGCTGGTCGACGTCCTCGCCAAGAGCCGCAGCGGGGGCGAGCGCGAGATCGTCCTCGTCTCCTCCGGTGCCATCGCGGCCGGACTCGCCCCGCTGGGCCTGCGCCGCCGCCCCCGGGACCTGGCCCGCCAGCAGGCCGCCGCCAGCGTCGGCCAGGGCCTGCTCGTCGCCCGCTACACCGCCTCCTTCGCCCGCTACGGCGTCCGTGTCGGCCAGGTGCTGCTGACCAGCGACGACATGAGCCGCCGCGCCCACCACCGCAACGCCTCCCGCACCCTCGACAAGCTCCTCGCGATGGGTGCCTTCCCGATCGTCAACGAGAACGACACCGTCGCCACCGACGAGATCCGCTTCGGCGACAACGACCGGCTCGCCGCCCTGGTGGCCCATCTGGTCCACGCCGACCTGCTCGTCCTGCTCTCCGACGTCGACGGTGTCTACGACGGCGACCCGAGCAAGCCGGGCACCTCGCGGATAGCGGAGGTACGGGGCCCCGAGGATCTGGCCGACGTCGAGATCGGCAGCGCGGGCAAGGCGGGCGTCGGCACCGGTGGCATGGTCACCAAGGTCGAGGCCGCCCGGATCGCGGCAGCCGCCGGCATTCCCGTGGTGCTGACCAGCGCGATCCACGCGGGCGAGGCGCTGTCCGGCGGTGACACCGGCACGTACTTCCATCCGGCGGGCAAGCGCTCCGCCGACCGGCTGCTGTGGCTCCAGCACGCGTCCACCCCGCAGGGCTCGCTGACCCTGGACGACGGGGCGGTCAGGGCGGTCGTGGAGCGCCGCAAGTCGCTGCTGCCGGCCGGGATCGCCTCCGTCGAGGGTGAGTTCGTCGCGGGTGACCCCGTCGAACTGCGGGACGGCACCGGGCGCGCGGTGGCCCGCGGTCTCGTCAACTTCGACGCCAAGGAGATGCCGCGGCTCATCGGCCGCTCGACCCGGGAACTGGCACGGGAGCTGGGGCCGGCGTACGAGCGGGAGGTCGTCCACCGGGACGATCTGGCGATCCTGCACCCTTGAGGGCCCGGGTCTGGGGTGCGGCTTGGGTGCGGCGGTTCCTGGGAGGGGTTCTTGGGTGCGGCGGTTCCTGAGGGGGCTGGGCCCTGCGGTGCGGCTTGGGCGCGGCGGTCCCTTAGAGGGGTTCTTGAGTGCGGCGGTCTCTGAGGGGCTCGTGGGCGCGGCGGTCTCTGAGGGGGGCTCGTGAGCGCGGCCGTCCGTGAGGGGGCTGTGGGTGCGGCCGGTCCCTGAGGGGCCCTGGAAACCGTGCCGAGGTGGCCGTACGCCCGAAAACGGGGTGAACGCCCCGCCCAGGGCGTCGCCCTGAGGTGGACGTTCCGCAAAATCGCCCCGCGAGCCCTTGCGGCCTGCTCAACTTTGTCCCAGGGACACATTCCGCCCGGCCCGTGGGGTCGGTCTGTGCGTGAAGGAGGCCGTCGTGAGACGAGTGCGCCCTGGGGCGGCGGCGTCCCGCGACGGCGCGGCGGCTTCCCGCGACGGGTCCGGGAAGGCCATGGCGAAGCCGGCCGGTGAGGAGCGGACCCTGACGAGCGTCGCCGCGGGGGACCGGTTCGAGGGCGAGAAGCCCGCGGACCTGCCCCGCCTGTGGCATGTCACCCTCAGCGTCTCCGGCGAGGAGGCCCCGCTGAAGGAGGTCCGGCGCGCCCTCCAGCAGCTCGCCCACGATCACCCCTTCCTGCTGACCAGCCGCTACGCCAACGACCACGCCGAGATCCGGTACTGGGAGGAGGCCCGCGACCTGCACGACGCGGCCGCCGTCGCCCTGCGCCTGTGGGGCGAGCACCGCCAGACCGCGGGCCTGCCGCCCTGGGAGATCGTCGGCCTGGAGGTCATCGACCGGCAGACCTACCACCAGCGCATCGCCGAGGGGTACGGTCCGCCACCGGCCTCACCGGTCGGGGTGCACCCGTACTGACGACGGCCCACGGAGCCGCGGTCCACGTGTCCCTTTGATCCCGTCTCGCGCTGTGGAATGCGCGGTGGACGGCCCGGTGCGGCGCACTACCCTTCCCTTATGACCTCGCTCTCGCCGTACGACTCCATGACCCCGGTCACCCAGGCCGCCTACCGGGCCAAGGCCGCCGCCGCCGACCTCGCCCCGCTGCCGAGGGCCGAGAAGGACGACGCGCTGCTCGCCATCGCGGACGCCCTGGAGGTCCGTACCAGCGAGATCGTCGAGGCCAACGCCAAGGACATCGCCAAGGCCCGCGAGGCCGGCACCAGCGAGGCGATCATCGACCGGCTCACCCTCACGCCCGAGCGGGTGCGCGCCATCGCCTCCGACGTCCGGGACGTGGTGGCGCTGCCCGACCCCGTCGGCGAGGTCGTCCGCGGCTCGACCCTCCCGAACGGCATCGACCTGCGCCAGGTCCGCGTCCCGCTCGGCGTGGTCGGCATCATCTACGAGGCCCGCCCGAACGTCACCGTGGACGCCGCCGCCCTGTGCCTGAAGTCCGGCAACGCCGTCCTGCTGCGCGGCTCGGCCTCCGCGTACGAGTCGAACACCGCCCTCGTCCGGGTCCTGCGCGACGCCGTGGGCGGCGCCGGACTGCCCGCCGACGCCATCCAGCTCGTGCCCGGCCAGTCCCGCGAGAGCGTGCAGGAGCTGATGCGCGCCCGCGGCCTGGTCGACGTGCTCATCCCGCGCGGCGGCGCCTCCCTGATCCAGACCGTCGTGACCGAGTCCATCGTCCCCGTCATCGAGACCGGCACCGGCAACTGCCACGTCTACGTCGACGCCCAGGCCGACCTCGACATGGCGATCGACATCCTGATCAACTCCAAGGCCCAGCGGGTCAGCGTCTGCAACGCCGCCGAGACCCTCCTGGTCCACCAGGACATCGCCCCCGAGTTCCTGCCGCGCGCCCTGGACGCCCTCGCCGAGGCCGGCGTCACCGTCCACGCCGACCAGCGGGTGCTGGCGTACGCGAAGGACACCAAGGCGACCGTCGTCGAGGCCACCCTGGAGGACTGGGACACCGAGTACCTCTCCTACGACATCGCCGCCGCCGTCGTCGACTCGCTCGACAAGGCCGTCGAGCACATCCGGCTGTGGACCTCCGGCCACACCGAGGCCATCGTCACCACCTCCCAGCAGGCGGCCCGCCGGTTCACCCAGCTGGTCGACTCCACGACCGTCGCGGTCAACGCGTCCACCCGCTTCACCGACGGCGGCCAGTTCGGATTCGGCGCGGAGATCGGCATCTCCACCCAGAAGCTGCACGCGCGGGGTCCGATGGGCCTTCCGGAGCTCACCAGCACGAAGTACATCGTGACCGGGGACGGGCACATCCGCCGCTGAGCCGGGCGACCGGAAGGGGCGCACGGCCTGGGCATATGCGTGAGGCACGCGCCCGTTCAGCGCCCCCCGGGCGCCTCCGGGCCGTACGAGAGGCGTCTCACAGAGCGGATGAATTTCCATACCGTCTGCCCAAATTGACCCCCCAGGTCTACTCTGGATCCGTGCCGGAGGACGTGGGGGGCACGCCGTTCCCTGACGGCTGGGAGCCCGACGACGACCACGACCGCGGGGTGTCGGACGAAGAGTTCGCCTCCGTGGTCTTCGACGAGGCCTTCGTGCGGGCGGCCGTGGTGCACGAGCCGACCGCCGTCGAGCGCCTCCTGGCCGCCGCCCAGGCGAGAGCGGAGGCCTCCGAGGCCGAGGCCCGCAGAGCCCACCCCAGAGGCGAGCGCTACGAGGACGGGTACCGCCCCGGCGGTTTCAGCCATGATCCCGACCTCGACGACCTGGACGACACCGAGATCCTCGAAGGCCGCTACGGCGCGCCCGGGACGTACGGCAAGCAGGTCCGCTGGCATCGCCCGGTCGCCTGGATGCTCGCCCTCGTCATGGGCATCGGCATGGTCGCGCTGGCCTTCACCGCGGTCTACCGGGGCGCCTCCTCGGGCAGCCGCGACCGGGTGCCGCCGCCCGCGTCGACCGGTCTGGAACAGGGGAGCACGGTGACGCCCTCGGCGTCCGCGGACTACTCCCAGCCAGCCGTGTCCGCGGTCCCGCGCACGCCCTGAGCGGTCCTGGCCGATCTACGACGGGTGCCGGCCGGAGTGCGTAGCGTTCTGGGCCGGTCCTGGTGCGGACCTGGTGCGGACCTGGTGAGAAGCTGTCAGAAGTTGTCGTGCGGCTGGGCGTTTACCTGAGCTTCCCGAGACCTACTCTGAAGATATGGGAGCGCCAGGAGACCCGCCTGAGGGGACACCCGAGGGCGGCCCGGCAGGTGGAGAGGACGAATACCGATCCGTCGTGTTCGACGAGTCGTTCGTCCGTGCTGCCCGCCTCCAGGAGTTCTCCGCGCAGGAGCGCATGGCCGACCACGCGCCCGCCGTACGCCGCCGCCCACCCCTCAGGCGAGGCCTGTCCCGGCAGGTGCTGATCCTGGTCCTGCTGATCGCCGTCGCCTTCGGTACGGCGATCTACATGGGCGTACGGCACCCCTACCAGACCTCCGCGCTCCGGCAGCCGGTCGAGCCGCTGCGGATGACCGTCATCCCGCTGGCCCCCGAGGGCAGGGTCCCGGGGCACGCCGACGCCGAGTACCTGTACGCCCACAGCCCCGCCGCGCAGTACCGCGTCGGCGCCAAGGGCATCCCGCTGCCGGCCTCCCGCCGCACCGAGCACTTCTCCGACAGCCAGGTGGTGAGCGCGCTGACCACCGCCAAGGACTACATCGTGCGGTCCTCGCTGGATCCCGACGTCCTCGCCGGCGGTCAGGTCCGTGCCGTGCGGGTGCTGCTCGACACGGACCAACTCGACCAGTTCGACCAGAGTTTCGCCCACCCCGCGGCGGACGGGCGGCACGCCCCGACCGGGTGGCTGGTCCGCTTCGACCCCGCCGAGGCCCGGCTGGCCGACGGGCAGATCCGGGTGCAGGGGAGCCTTCAGGCCGCCGAGACCGACTCCTCGACGCTGGAGGTGACCGCGGACCACACGTTCGTGTACGCGCTGCGGGCCGCCGCCGCGGGTGCCTCCAGCGAGGTCTCGCTCTTCACGGTCCGGCGGGAGCTTCAGTTCCGATTCGACCGGGACGATCTGCGGATGCACACGGCCCAGCTGGTCGTGTCGTACGTCCAGGCCGGGCCGCTGTCCTGTGCGGAGGACTCCACGAACCGGCTGCATCCGCTGCTGGCCGGGCAGACCGCGAAGGCGGGTGGGCCGGCGGGGACGGATCCCTATGCGACGGGCAGCGCCACGGCGTTGTGCGGGTCGTTGGCGACCAGCGCGCAGCCGAAGGTGTGACGCCGCAGGGGGTAACGCCGTAGGGGGTAACCCCGGGTACCCCGGGTGCCCCGGGTGCCCCGGGTGCCCCGGGTGCCCCCGGGGGACCCCGAGTGTGGCCCCCCGCCCCGGTCAGGTGGCCTCAGTTCGCCGGCGTCGGACCGCCCTCCCCGTCGGGCCCGTCGTCGTTCCTCGGGGCCGGGCCGGAGAAGCCGCCGAAGCCCCTGCGCACCCTTCCGCCCAGGTCGCCCGCCCCGCCCGCGATGTCGTTGACCAGCTTCATCAGGGGGTCCTTGGAGCTCTTCACATTGCTCGCGTAGCTCGCCGCCGACTCGCGGAAGCTGTCCGTGACCGAGGTGTCCTTGTCCTCGGAGCGGCGCGGGTAGTGGCCGTCCATGATCCGCTGGTAGTCGCGGGACTCGGACCACTTCTTCAGCTCGGCCGCCCGGATCGTGGTGAAGGGGTGGGTGCGCGGCAGGACGTTGAGGATCTTCAGGACCGAGTCGCGCAGGTCGCCGCCCGCCTCGTACTCCTCGGCCTGCTTCAGGAACGCGTCCACGTTCATCTCGTGCAGGTTGTGGCCGCCGGCCAGCTTCATCAGGCCGCGCATCGAGGCCTTCAGGTCCTGGCCGACCAGCAGGCCCGCCCGGTCCGCCGACAGCTCCGACTTGCGGAACCACTCCCGCAGCGCGGTCACGATCGCCATGATCGCGATATTGCCCAGCGGGATCCACGCCACCCTGAGGGCGAGGCTGGTCAGGAACAGCAGGATGGTCCGGTAGACCGAGTGGCCGGACAGGGCGTGGCCCACCTCGTGGCCGACGACCGCCCGCATCTCCTCCTCGTCGAGGAGGTCGACCAGGCCGGTGGTGACGACGATGATCGGCTCGTCCAGGCCGATGCACATCGCGTTGGGCTGGGGGTCCTGGTTGACGTACATCGGCGGGACCTTCTCCAGGTCCAGGATGTAACAGGCGTCCCGCAGCATGTCGTTGAGGTACGCGAACTGCTGGTCGGAGACGCGCACCGAGTCGGACAGGAACAGCAGCCGCAGGCTCCGTTCGGGGAGCAGACCGCTGAGCGCCTTGAACACCGTGTCAAAACCGCTCAGCTTGCGCAGCGCCACCAGGGCGGAACGGTCGGCGGGGTGCTCGTACGCACGCGAGGAGATTCCCGGGAAGCGCCGGCGCTGCCTGCTCGGGACGTTCTCGTGTCCGTTGTTCTGGTGGCCGTCGTCGGACATGTCTTCCCCCATGTGCGTCTTTGGCTGTGCCTCTTCGGCCTCTGTGATCCTTTGCGGACCCTTGTGCGGCCCTTTGCGCCCCCGAAGCAGAGCCCAGCCTAGGCGGAGATAGCGTGGACGGGCAGTACAGCGAAGGAGTCCACGTCATGGAGCACACCCGGGCCGCCTGGCTCACCGAGGCCGCTGGTGCCGCCGAGCAGCAAGGGGCCGGAAATCTGCTCCGGGTCGTACTGGTCGTGATGTTCGTGGGCTGTGCGTTCACCGCGTGGTTCCTGCTGCGGGGGTACAAGCGGAAGGACGAGTGAGCGAGGGCGAAGGTTCCCCTCCGGTCCCCGGCGCCCCGCGTCCGGCCACCAATGGTGGAGTCGGGGTGATCGCCCTCACCGCGCCCGCTTACCATGGGCCGACGTCTTTATCCCGCCCTCCTCCATCGGATAGGTCTGCCGAAGATGAGCTTCCACAGCACCGCTGCCCAGTTGGTCACCCTCGCCGCAGAGGGCGAGGAGCACGGCGGCAACCACGAGAGCCTCGACCCCCTGGTGACCGGCGGCGCCGCGTTCATCATCCTGCTGCTCCTGCTGTGGATCACCACCCGCTTCAACCGCGACCGCTGAGGCACTCGGTGCCCATGACGGGGCACTGCGGGCCCGCGCCGTCCGGTGCCCTCAGGTCGGGCCGGTAGGGTCTGCACGCATGGGAGAGCAGGACATGCCTACCGGCCCGGGCCACAACGGCCCCTCCAACCCCGGCAAGCGCCGCCTCGGCGTCATGGGCGGAACGTTCGACCCGATCCACCACGGGCACCTCGTGGCGGCCAGCGAGGTCGCCGCGCAGTTCCACCTGGACGAGGTCGTGTTCGTACCGACCGGCCAGCCGTGGCAGAAGACTCACCGCAGGGTGTCCGCGGCCGAGGACCGCTATCTGATGACGGTCATCGCGACCGCCGAGAACCCGCAGTTCTCGGTCAGCCGCATCGACATCGACCGCGGTGGCCCGACCTACACCACGGACACACTGCGCGACCTGAAGGCGCTCAACGCCGACACCGACCTCTTCTTCATCACGGGCGCCGACGCCCTCGGCCAGATCCTCACCTGGCGGGACGCGGAAGAGCTGTTCTCCCTCGCGCACTTCATCGGAGTCACCCGGCCCGGTCACACCCTGGCCGACCCCGGGCTGCCCGAGGGCGGGGTCTCGCTGGTCGAGGTCCCGGCCCTGGCCATCTCCTCCACCGACTGCCGGGCGAGAGTCGCCAAGGGCGATCCCGTCTGGTACCTGGTGCCGGACGGCGTCGTGCGTTATATCGACAAGCGCGAGCTGTACCGCGGCGAGTGAGCCGAGAGGGGCACCGGTGAACGACCGATACGACGCGGGTTACGGCGGCGATCAGGAGAACCAGTACGAACTCGTCGGCTACGACGAGTACGGCCGGCCGGTGTACCAGCAGGTCCCGCCGCACCAGGCTCCGCGACAGCAGCCTCAGCAGCCCCAGCAGTACGACCCCTACGCACAGCAGGGCTACGGCTACGACCCGTACGCCACCGGCGGCGGGCAGGCGTCCTACGACACGGGCAACCAGCACCCCGTCCCGCCGTACGACCCCTACGGCACCGGCGACACCGGCCAGCAGGCGCCGGTGCCGCCCTACGACCCGTACGGGGGCCAGGGCGCGGGCGGGCAGGGCGTCGGCGGGCAGGGCGTCGGCGGGCAGGGCGTCGGCGGGCAGGGCGGCGGTCCGGCGACGGCGTACGACCCCTACGGGCGGGCCGCCGCGAGCGGGCGGCAGCAGCGGGTCACCGAGCAGACGGCGTACATCCCTCAGCAGGGCGGTCCGCAGGCCGGGCCGCAGGGGGGACCGGCCGGGGGAGCGGCGGCGACCGCGCGGACCGGCGTGGACGGTCTCGGCGTGGGCGGTCCTGGTGCGGGCGGTCCTGGTGCGGACCGTGCCGGAGCGGGCCGGGCCGGCGGAGGTCGCCCCGGCGGCGGTCGCCCCGGTGTGGACTCCGGCGACGACGAACGGCAGTACCACACCGCCCAGTTCGCCTTCGTCGAGGAGCCGGACGGGGACTCCGAGGACGTCATCGACTGGCTCAACTTCACCGAGAACCGCACCGAGCGCCGCGAGGAGGCCAAGCGCCGGGCCCGCAGCCGGCTCGTCGCCCTGGTCGTCGTCCTCGCCCTGGTGGCGGTCGGCGGTGTCGGCTACCTCTGGTACGCCGGGAAGCTGCCCGGCCTGTCGGACTCGGAGAGCAAGAAGGGCACCACGATCGCGGCGAGCGCCCAGAACCGGGACGTGATCGTGGTCCATCTGCACAACACCGCGAAGGGCGGCACCTCCACCGCGCTGCTCGTCGACAACACCACCACCGACCAGGGCACCACCGTCCTGATCCCCAACTCCCTGAGCCTGACGGCCGACGACGGCACCACGACCACCCTCGCCAAGTCCGTCGACGACGACGGCTCCTCCGGGACCCTCGACGCCCTCGACACCGTGCTCGGCACCGACATCGAGGGCACCTGGCGCCTGGACACCCCCTACCTGCAGAACCTCGTCGACCTCGTCGGCAACATCGACGTCGACACCAACACCGCCGTGCCCGACCCGGCCGCCAAGAAGAAGGGCCAGGCGCCCCTGGTGAGCAGGGGGAAGGACCAGACCCTCAGCGGCAAGATGGCCGTCGCCTACGCCACCTACCGCGCCTCCGGCGAGGCCCAGAACGCCCAGCTGGAGCGCTTCGGCCAGGTGATGCAGGGCGTGCTGCGCAAGCTGTCCTCCGACCCGACGGCCGCGACCACCACCGTGCAGACCCTGGCCCAGATCCTCGACCCGTCCCTGACGGACAAGGACCTCGGCACCTTCCTCGCCAAGCTCGCCGACCTCGCCAAGGGCGGCGACTACAAGACCGCGCTGCTGCCCGTCCAGCAGGACGGCACCCTGAGCGCGGCGGCCAGCGCGAGCGTCGTCAACGACGTCCTCGGCGGCAAGGCGAAGAGCCCCGACAAGGACGCGGCGGTCAGCGTCTCCGTCCAGAACGCCACCGGCACCAAGGACAACACCGAGAAGGCCCGCGTGGTCCTCCTCAACGGCGGCTTCACCTTCCTCGACGGCGGCACGCCCTCCGGTGCACAGGCCACCTCCAAGGTCGTCTACGCCGACGCGGCCGACAAGGCCAACGCCACCGAGGTCGCCAAGACCCTCGGCCTGCCCGGCAGCGCCGTGACCAAGGGCAAGGTCTCCTCCAGCGCGAACGTCTCGGTGATCCTCGGCCAGGACTACAAGCCGTCCTCCTCGTCCTAGCCCCGGCCCCGGTCCGGAACGGCACCCCACAGGTCCACGACAATCACGTGGGGTGCCGTCGGCGGTCCGTGAGACCCTTGAGGTCTAGTGACCGCCGACCGAAAGCCTTGTAGTGACCGCCACTGACCGTTCCCTCGAGCTCGTCCACACCGCCGCGCAGGCGGCCGCCGACAAGCTCGCCCATGATGTGATCGCCTACGACGTCAGTGACGTCCTCTCGATCACCGACGCCTTCCTGCTGGCGTCCGCGCCCAACGACCGCCAGGTCAAGTCCATCGTCGACGAGATCGAGGAGCGGCTCTCCAAGGAGCTCGGCGCCAAGCCGGTGCGCCGCGAGGGCGACCGCGAGGCCCGCTGGGTCCTCCTCGACTACGTCGACATCGTGGTCCATGTCCAGCACAGCGAGGAGCGCGTCTTCTACGCCCTGGAGCGGCTGTGGAAGGACTGCCCCGAGCTGGAGCTGCCGGCCGACGCCAAGGCGACCCGCGGCAAGGGCGAGGAGCACGCCAAGCTCCGGGCCGAGGACGACGATGCCGAGTTCGGGGAGCAGCGGTGACCGCTGCCGCCGACCGCAAGGGCCGCGGCCGCCGCGTCATCCTGTGGCGGCACGGCCAGACCTCCTGGAACGTGGAGCGCCGCTTCCAGGGCACCACCGACGTCGAGCTCACCGAGACCGGCGTCGGCCAGGCCCGCCGCGCCGCCCGGCTGCTGGCCTCCCTCCAGCCCGACGCGATCGTGGCCTCCGACCTCCAGCGGGCCGCGAACACGGCCGCCGAGCTCTCCGCGCTCACCGGCCTGGAGGTGTCCCACGACGAGGGTCTGCGCGAGACCTACGCGGGCGTCTGGCAGGGGCTGACGCACGAGGAGATCATCGCCCGGTACGGCGAGGAGTACGCCGCGTGGAAGCGCGGTGAGCCGGTCCGCCGCGGCGGCGGCGAACTGGAGACCGAGGTCGCCGACCGCGCCGCTCCCGTGGTGCTCCGACACGCCGAGAAGCTCCCCGAGAACGGCACCCTCGTGGTGGTCAGCCACGGCGGCACGATCCGCACCACCATCGGACGGCTGCTCGGTCTGGAGCCCCGGCACTGGGAGAGCCTCGGCGGCCTCTCCAACTGCTGCTGGTCCGTGCTCGGCGAGGGCGCCCGCGGCTGGCGCCTGCTGGAACACAACGCCGGCACCCTCCCCGAGCCGGTGCTCGGGGACGACGACTGAACGGTGGCGGAACCGGCGTCGACCAGGGCCGGACCCGGATTTCACTTTCCGGCAGGTCGCAGGCTAAAGTTCTTCTTGTTCGCCCGCCGAGCGGGAAGAACACAAGGGGCTATAGCTCAGTTGGTAGAGCGCCTGCATGGCATGCAGGAGGTCAGGAGTTCAATTCTCCTTAGCTCCACAGATCGGCACTCTGTTGAGTTGTCAAAGATCGGTGATGAGGATCCCGTCTCCTTCAGGAGGCGGGATTTTCTGTTGGTGTGTAGACGACGATGCGGCACTCGGGCATCCCGTCGATCGACAGCGACTGAGACGTCATCCGCACCTCGCCCCGGGTCGCGTGCCGGAAGGTCTTCACCCGGGGCCCCGGCGGCACCACCTCGCCGCTCGCCCACAGCTCGGCGAAGTACGGGCTGGCCGCCGACAGCCCGCGTATGAACTCCTCCCAGACGGGCTCACCGACATGTCTGCCGTAGGAGGACCGCAAGGTCGCCACCATCACCGGCAGCTCGCGCTCCCGGTAGACCACGGGGCAGGCCTCCTCCGACACCGTGAAGAGCGTCCAGAGCGCGTTCGGTATGCCGATCGCGGCTATCTCACGGGTCAGGAACAGCTGCCGGTAGCCCTGGTTCGTGGCGAGGATGTCGTAGCGCGAGTTGTAGACGACCGCCGGGAGCGGGTCGAGAGCGTCGATGATGCCCTGCACCTCAGGACCCGCGGACCGCGTCAGGCTCTGGGGGTCCGGAGCGAACGGCACCTGAGCCAGGCGGTACAGATGCTCCCGCTCCGGCAGGTCGAGCCGTAACGTGCGGGCCACCGCGTCCAGGACCTGCGCGGAGGCGTTGATCGGGCGGCCCTGTTCCAGCCAGGTGTACCAGGTCACACCGACGCCGGAGAGCTGGGCGACCTCCTCGCGGCGCAGCCCCGGGGTACGGCGCCTGAGACCCGGCGGCATGCCCACGTCCGCCGGAGTCACCCGGGCGCGCCTGCTGCGCAGGAACGAGGCCAGCTCGGGCCGTCGTCGCTGTGTCGTCGTCATCGCGTGTCCCCCATCGCCATGCCCCCTCATGGTCACGTCCCCCATCCCCGCGTCCCCCCGTCGTGCCGTCCCTCGTCGTCACGCCCCCGAACCACCATCCTCGGTGCCGGACCCGGTGCCTGCCAGGTGCTGGCAGTACCAGCATCGGCGGGCTCTCGGCACCCGTACCGGACGGTCCTCAGGCTCGACGGCATGACGACAACTCCCCGGACGGGACCGGATCCCGCGTCCGTCTCCCCACCTGTCCACAGTGAAGCACCCGCCACTGACAACCGGCCCCGGCCGCTGCTCGCGCTCGTGCTCGCCGCCCAGTTCATGGCCCTGCTCGACGTGTTCATCGTGAACGTGGCGGCCCCCACGATCGGCACGGAGCTGCACGCCTCGGGCGCCCAACTCCAGCTGGTCATCGCCGGATACGCCATCACGTACTCGGTGCTGCTGATCACCGGCGCCCGGCTCGGCGAGCGGTTCGGGCACGGCCGGGTCCATCTCGTCGGCCTTGCCCTGTTCACGGCGGCCTCGCTCGCCTGCGGGCTGGCGCAGGGCGTCACCGAGCTGATCGTCTTCCGGCTGGTGCAGGGCGCCGGTTCGGCGGTGATGATCCCGCAGGTGCTCAGCCTGATCCAGCGCCACTTCACCGGCGAGGCCCGGATGAGGGCGCTCGGCGCGTACTCCGCGGTCCTCGCCGTCGGCGCCGCCGCCGGGCAGGTCGTCGGCGGAGTCCTGGTCAGCGCCGACCTGTTCGGCACCGGCTGGCGGCCGGTGTTCCTCGTGAACGTGCCGGTCGGCCTCGTTCTGCTGGCCGTGGGCGGGCGGGTCCTGCTGCCCGGGGACCGCAGGACGCCCCGGGATCGGTCCCGGGGTCTCGACCTGCCCGGCCTGGTGCTGCTGGGTGCGGCCGTGTCGCTGTGCACGGTGCCGCTGGTGCTGGGACAGGAGGAGGACTGGCCGCTGTGGTCCTGGCTGTCCCTGGCCGCCGCCGCGGTGCTGTTCGCCGTCTTCTGCGGCTACGAGGCGCGGCTGGCCCGGCGTGGTGGGGCCCCGCTGATCACACCGAGTGTGCTGCGCCACCCCGGCATGGGTCTCGCCGTGTTCCGGATCATGGCGGTCATGGCCGTCAACGGCGGCTTCCTCTTCGTGCTCACCCTGTACGTGCAGGGCGGCCTCGGCTACAGCGCGCTGCGGGCCGGGCTCTCCTTCGCGCCGACCGCGGTGGTCTTCGGGATCGTCGGACTGACCTGGCGGCACTGGCCCGCCTCCTGGCAGCGCCTGTTGACGCCGGCCGGGTTCGTGATCACCGCGCTGGCCGCGCTCGGGGTGGGCCTGGCGCTGCGGGACGGCGGCGAGGGCGGAGTCGCGCTCTACGCGGCGTACGCCGGCGTGGGCGTGGGGCTCGCGCTCGCCTTCAGTCCCACGCTCACCCGGGCCCTGTCCACGGTGCCGCCCCGGTACGCCGCGGACGCGAGCGGGCTGCTCGCCACGGTCACTCAGCTCGGCCAGCTGATCGGTGTCGCGGGCTTCGGAACACTCTTCTTCAACCGACTTGAGTCACTCAGCCCCTCTGAGGCGTATACCTCTGCGGAGGCGCTGTTGGCGTGCATGTTCGCGCTGGCCGGGACCGCCGCGGTGGGCGCCGTGTCCGGACTGGTACTCAGGCGTCGCTGACCGTATTGGTCCGGCCGTGGCAGAATCAAACGGCCGGAAGGGGGCGCGGCCCGACGGGAGGGAGTAGTGATGCCTGCGAGCATCCTCGTGGAGGTCGGCCACCTCCGCGAAGCGGCGTCGACAAGGGACACGACGGTCCGCCTCATCTGCCCTTCCTGCGGTTCCGTCCACGTGGCGCAAGTACTCGGCGACAACGGCGGGGTCTCCTACGTGTGCACGGCCTGCGGCCACAGCTGGAGCTGATCGATGGGTGCACACAGGCGAAAGTGCGACTGGTGCGGCAGCGGGACGCCGATCGTGCGGGACATGGAGCCGGTCAATCCCGACTACCAGTACTGGTGCGAGGAATGCGCGCGGGCGCTGATCATAAAAGGCGACCCCATCGAGACGTACCGTGAACTGGAGGGCGAGCCGATCTACGGCCGCCTCCTGGAGGAACACTGCACGCTCAAACGGTTCTACTCGTTCGTCACTGCTTGAGCCGGGAAACGATTTGGTGTTCCACCCTGGAGACCGTGTAATGTTGGCTCCGCCGCCGGGGAAACCGGGCGGAACACCAAGCAAGGGGCTATAGCTCAGTTGGTAGAGCACCTGCATGGCATGCAGGGGGTCAGGAGTTCAAATCTCCTTAGCTCCACAGAAAGATCCCGCCGGGTCATCTCGATCCGGCGGGATCTTTCTGTGG
>NZ_JBHUXV010000149.1:0-8929 GCF_042669125.1 Streptomyces sp. NPDC057253
CCACGAGCGGCCCGCAACGCCCCCTGTCCATGCCCGGCCACCAACAGGGTCCTAGAGGCGGACGGCACAGGCCTGTTTCAATGACCGGCATGGTGTCCACGGACCGTGTCCTCGCCTTCGCCGCGATGTCCCTGCTGGTGATCGTCATCCCGGGGCCCAGCGTGCTGTTCGTGATCGGCCGCGCCCTCGCGCACGGCCGCCGGACCGCGGTGGCGACGGCCCTCGGCAACGTCTTCGGCTCCTACCTGCTCGTCGTGGCCGTGGCGATCGGGATCGGCTCACTGGTGGAGCGGTCCGCGGCCGTCTACCTGACGGTGAAGCTGGCGGGCGCCGCGTATCTGGTCCTCCTCGGCGTCCAGGCCTTCCGTCACCGGGGCGAGCTGAAGGCGTCGGCCATCGTCTCCCGGCCCGCCGGCCCCGCGCGGGGCGACCTGCGGACCGTGCTCGACGGCGCCCTCGTCGGTGTCACCAACCCGAAGGGCGTCGTCTTCTTCGCCGCCGTGCTCCCCCAGTTCGTGGACCACGCGGCGGGCCGCGTCCCGGCCCAGATGCTGCTGCTCGGCCTGGTCCCCATCACCATCGGCCTGGTCACGGACACCCTGTGGGGCCTGACCGCGTCGGCCGCCCGCAGCTGGTTCGCCCGCTCCGACCGCCGCCTGTCCCTGATCGGCGGTGCGGGCGGCTTCACGATGATCGGGCTGGGGCTGACGGTGGCGGTGACGGGGCGGGACTGAGCCCCGGGTCGGTCCCCGGCCCACGGTTACTGCGGCTGCTTCTGTACGACCGTCCCGAACCGGATGTCGAACGACGTCCCCGGGTGCAGCGTGGCCAGCATCCGCTGCCCCTCTTCCTCGACCTCCTGCCGCTGGGCCCTGGTGAGCCGGCCGAAGGGCTCGACGACGACGGTGTCCCCGTCGAGCTTCCACACCCCCGCGAGGAAGCCGTCGACGAGGAGGGTGCAGTAGGCCTGGTTGCCCTGCCAGCTGCGGCCCCAGTGCTCCTTCGGCACCACGCGGGTGCGGTCGGCGTGGGAGAGCAGCAGGTTGTCGAACTCCGGCAGGAAGCGCGGCGGGGCCGGGGTGTCCTCGGCGGGGCGGGACGCGTCGGGGAGGTCGAAGAGCTCGACGCCGTTGTCGTCACGGAAGACGCGCAGCTCGGGGCGGAGCCGCTCGAAGGCCTCGCGGAGTCGGGTGAGTCCGGCCCAGGTCTGCATGTCCTTGACGGAGGCGGGCCCGAAGGCGGCGAGGTAGCGGAGGACGGTGGCGTCGAGGATGGCGGCGCGGTGGGCGGGGTGGGGGGTGGGCGCGGAGCCGGCGGGGTCGGCGTTGGGCGCGAAGCCGACGGGGTCGGCGGGGTCGGCGGTGGATGCGGGCCCGGCGGGGCCGGTAGTGGGCGCGGGCCGAGCGGAGTCCGCGGTGGACGCGGGCCCGGCGGGGCCGGTAGTGGGCGCGGGCCGAGCGGAGTCCGCAGTGGAAGCGGGCCCGGCGGGGTCGGCGGTGGACGTAGGCCCAGCGGAGTCCGCGGTGGGAGCGGGCCGCGCGGGGACGCCGAGCCAGTGTTCCGCCGTGGTGAGGGCCACCTGGCCGCTCCTGCCCCACAGGCCCCGCGGGGTGACCTGGACGAGCGGGAGCTTGCAGCGGGCGGCGATGGCCAGGGCCTGCGGGTCGGCGTCCGGCCACTCGGCGAGGAGCGCCTCCCGCAGCTCCTTCATGGTGCGCGGCTCGGTCTCGACGAGGCCCCGGGCGAGGGCGGCGAGCCGGTCGAGGTCGACGCCCTGAAGTCCCTTGCGGAACTGGGTGAGTTCACGGTCCCGGGCGGGCTGCACCAGCGGCCGCAGGGTGAGGCAGTCCTCGGCGGTGTGGGTGTGGATGGTCGAGCGCATGGTGACGATCCGGACCACCTCGCGGTCGGCCATCAGCGCCGACAGTTCCTCGGGGGCGAAGCCGTCGAGGCGGGCGGCGAGCGCGTAGTACGGCGGCTTGACGTTCTGCGCCTGGAGGCCGAGCAGATGCCCGACGGCGGCCTTCGCGGACAGGCCGGACCGGCGCAGGAGGAGCTGGCGGTCGAGGGTCGCGCGGTTCAGGGCGCGGGTGCCGAGCACGGGGGCCGACGCGGTCGTCTTCGTCATGAGCAGCACGCTAGCGAGGCTTGCGGACATGTTCTGTCCGCAACTCACGGCGTGGTGCGGTGCCGGGCTCCTGGAATGTCATTTGTCCCGTATACCCTGCTCCGTGATCACGCCGGCATCGGCTCGACCCGAGAGCGAGAGGCACACGATGTCTTCGAAGGACTCCGCCAGGAGGTCCGCCTGGCGCCGCGCCCTGACCCCGCCGTCCGCGCCGTCGAAGACTCCGGTGCAGACCCCGGAGCCCCCCGCGCCCGATCCCGCGGCCGAGCCACCGAGCATCGTCCAGGCGGCCCTCTACCGCGACGGCGTACGCGTGTCCTCCCCCGCGACGCTCGCGGACACCTTCCACGAGCTGCGCGAACAGCGCTCCGGCATGGCGTGGATCGGCCTGGCCCGCCCACCGGAGAGCGAACTCCTCTCGCTGGCCGAGGAGTTCGACCTGCACCCGCTGTCCATCGAGGACGCGATGGAGGCCCACCAGCGCCCGAAGCTGGAGCGCTACGGCGACACGCTCTTCGTCGTCCTGCGGGCGGCCCGCTACCTGGACGCGCCGGAGGAGGTCGACTTCGGCGAGCTGCACGTGTTCGTGGGCCCGGACTTCGTGATCACGGTCCGGCACGGCGCGGCGCCGGATCTGTCGGCGGTGCGCCACCGCATGGAGCAGGCACCGGAGTTGCTGCGGCTGGGCCCCGAGGCGGTGCTCTACGCCATCCTCGACGCGGTGGTCGACGGGTACGCGCCGGTGGTCGCGGGCGTCCAGAACGACATCGACGAGATCGAGACGGAGGTCTTCCGCGGCGACCCGGAGGTCTCCCGCCGCATCTACGAACTCTCCCGGGAGATGGTGGAGTTCCAGCGCGCCACACGCCCCCTGGTCGGCATGCTGCACGCCCTGATGGCGGGCTTCGCGAAGTACGGCACGGACGAGGAGCTCCAGCGCTACCTGCGGGACGTCGCCGACCACGTCACCCACACCAGCGAACGAGTCGACGGCTTCCGCCAGGCCCTCACCGACATCCTCACCGTCAACGCGACCCTGGTCACCCAGCAACAGAACGCGGAGATGCGGGCGTTGGCGGAGGCGGGCTTCGAGCAGAACGAGGAGATCAAGAAGATCTCCTCGTGGGCGGCGATCCTGTTCGCCCCGACGCTCGTCGGCACGATCTACGGCATGAACTTCGAACACATGCCTGAGTTGGGCTGGAGCTTCGGATACCCCTTTTCGATCGGCCTGATGGGTGTGGTTTGCGTAAGTTTGTACGTGATTTTCAAGCGGCGGGACTGGCTCTGAGGGCAAGCAATCGCACGTCCGGTCCCTCACCCTGTTCGCACTCGCATCTTCCGAAAACGGAGCCATGACGCCCTCTGGGGAGTCCCTGGGGAGAAGTGATGCGGGTGATCTCCTCGCCCTGCCGGGACTACGGCTCTGACCTGGCTTTTTGTGTGCCTGTCCACGCTGGGGAGGATCCGGGGAGAATCGAATCCGTTCCGTGTCTTCCACCCTGCGCAGCGGCCCCGGCCCGGCCTCCCTGTTCGCCAGTGTTTACCGAGCCGACTGTCCAAGCAGAGAGCATCACGGACAGTGACATCAGCGCGCTGCCTCAACGCTCCTCCTCCGCTGCCTCAAGCACCTAGCGAGCGCCCCGAGCGCCAACAAGCCTCGATCAGGGAGTTGGGTGAGCCGGTCGAGGGCTGCGGTGATGTGACCGGTCCAGGGCCAGTGCCGGGCCAGGTGAACCACTTGCCTCCCGAGCGCCGGCGGCAATCAGCCTTCCCGAGCCTCCGCACACGATGACGAGCCAGGAATGCGTCGCTGGACTGGCGGCGAAGACTTTTTACGTCAAGTCCCGCTATGCAGTGTGCTCCGGTAAGCAGTTCGACCAGGTCTGGCTGCGCAACGGGAGCACCGTCGGCACCAGTCGCTTCGACGTTCTTGCCGTCGGCACGATTCCGCAGAACAGCAGGACCATCACGGTCACGTACTACTTCACCGACTTCACCAGGGCCGGGGAGAACGGCGCGCCTGGATGGGGATCACGACGAAGGGCAGCATCACTCACAGCTGGCCGTCCACGGCGGCGTATACGCAGGGCGGCGTGGCGATGCCCTTCACCCGGACATGGAGCCAGCTGCTGGGTACGGGCACCTACGAGCACACGCTGACGGCCGCCGCCGGCCAGGGCTTTGACACTCCGAAGACCGATCTGCTCGCCGCGGTGTATGTGGCAAACATCAGCCTGAAGGCGCCGCCCGCCTGGGCGTCCAAGCCGATCACGGGCGGCGACTTGTTCATGCTGCCGCCTCGCTGGGACAAGGCTTCATACTTGCCTAACGCAGCGGCAGGGTCAGCCTCGTGGGCCATCCTGACGCCGCTGCAGTACAGCACAGCGGCCGGAGCTCCGGAGCGCGAGGTAGCCCTGCACATCCAGAAGGGGTTCGCCACGCCAGGGATGACGCAGCCCCCCATGGCCAGGAAGGACCTTCCGGGCAAGGGGCCCGATCTCGGGCTGACGCGTCTGTACTGGGACACCAAACGCCGCGACCTGAACCGCAACCGCTCCGTCTACAACTGCGGGAAGTACTTCGGCGAGAACTACGCAACGTCGGCCGGATACGCACGCGAATGCGATGAGTATCCGATGGCATCCACGTACGAGGGAGCAGGCCACTCCGACTACGACCCTCTCGCCGAGCCGGGCAACTTCAGCGTCCTGCCGGTGAAGAAGGAGGACAACGGAGCTGCCGGAATCCTGCTCGCGCAGTTCTACGACAAGAACAGAGTCATCGAGGGCTCGGGAACCGAGCCGCCCCACAGCACTCAGGCGTTCGGCCAGAACTGCGCGATATAGCGCTCGACTCCGTGGACCACACCGTGCTGGGTCTGCGCAGCTGCTGCCTCACGGCCGGTGCACACCACTCGTACCGTCCAGACACCGGGTCCGTCCGACAACTCGATCGCCTCTGGCATCGGTCCTGCCGCCATCCCTCTGGCGCGCAACTTGCCCGAAGAACAGGCGATGCTTGCCAGAGCAGACTCGTCCCACTCCCCGGTCGGCACTACGGGCTCCCCGTCCCAGACCTCTACCGTCAGGGAGGCGGTGTGGGTGTGCCCGGCGCTGTAGAAGTCAAGGCGCCCAGGGTGAGCAGAGAGGAAGGTGCCGCTCTCGAAGCCCTCGGGGAACAGCACAGGAACCTGTGCGTCGTCGAAATCCTGTAAGGCCCATCCGTGGTAATCGACATTCACTGCATGATCCTGGCGCCTGATCAGGCTGGCCACGTCACCCACCCCTTGTCGTCGTCTGGTGCGAGGGGCTCCATCATCGTCGATCTTCGGCGGCGAAATCACTGCGAACGAGCCATTGCACGGTGCAATATCACTGAACGCCCCCGCGTCGGTGGGGACCACGTTCGTCGCGAGCAGCAACCTCCAAGGCATGTGCTTGCTCGCGGGTGCTTTCGCTGTCCGCCGCGTTGTCATCAGTCGTGGCGCTACTGGTGTGTGCTGTGCCCGAGTTATTCTATTTGACTGGGCCGCAGGTGGGGTGGCAGGTTCCTCTGCTGATGTTTTCAGGGTCGATGGGGGCGTTGCGGATGATACCGCTTCTGCCGCCGACGACGTTGCCCTTGGGGACGCCATAGCCGCAGATGTCAGCCATGCACAGTCCGCTGGGATCGCTTTGGGTGACGGGGTTGTCACCGGCGTAGGTGTAACCGCCGAGTTCTTGCGGGCTGGTGGCTTCGAATACCGGGTCGAGGCTGACGAAACGGCCGAGAGTGGGGTCGTATTCACGGGCACCGATGTCGGTGAGGCCAGTGGTGGTGTCGGTGGTTTTGTTGAGGAAGGTGCGGTTGTCGGCCCAGGTTGTGGGGGTGCCGCGGGGGTTGCCGTACGCACGCGGTAAGGCGTCTGCCGCCTGAAGGCCACCACTTTCCAGGTGTCGGAGTCTCCCACCCGCGACCAGAAGAGAACGTCACCGCTCCCGGTGCGCCCCATGGTCAGCAGCGGGGGATCGGACACGTCGTCGGGGAGCGCCGGAACGAATCCGTCCAGCAGGTCCCCGTACACCGAGCCGGGAACGGGCGGGGTGCTGATGGAGAGATAGTCGTCGATCTCCCCTCCCCGCACACGTCGACGTACTCCCGATAGTCCGAGGGCTGGGCCAACCCCTCACGGTCGACGATGTCGCCGCCGGCCCGGGGAGGCGGCAGCATCTGCCGCAGCCGGGTCATCGCGGGATGGGACACAACCGGTTCCTCTCCGAGAAGCAGCGCGTCACGGACGCTCCCGCCGACCGATCAGCCCGGCGAGAGCCCGGGCACTGACCGAACGCGCGCCGAGCCGCGTCGCGCCCGGCACCGGACGATCGGAGACGACCACGAAACGGACGCCCTTCTGTTGGCCCGCAGCAAGGGCGGCCGCCACGGCCGAGCGCGCCGCGCCGCCGGTGGAGACGATCGTCGAACAGCGCAGTTGCACCAGGGTGTTGACGTAGGCGGCACCCACCGCCTTGCCCGGCAGGTGGTAGCGCTGCACGACCACGCCCGACGCGCCGCCCCCGGCCGCTTCCCGCATCGCCGCCCAGGTGCTCACCACCCCCGGATCCATGTCAGTGGACGTCAACAGACAGGCCCGGGTGGCGGTGTCGACATGAGAGACCGGCTGAGGCGGGCGGACGACCGCGGCGTCGGAGCCGAACAGCCACACCAGAGCCCCGACCGCACCTGCCACGGCGACGGCGGCGGCACCGAGCAAGGTCCACAGCCGCGGCCGGGAGAGATGAGATGCGGTCGTCACGGTCATGCGTTCTCTCTGCTCGATGAGCCCCATGGCTCAGTTCAGTGGTTCGAAGAACGGGCCGTCAGGCGCATGGTTCCGGGAGCACACCGTCACGTCCTCGCCCCTGAGATAGGCCAGCAACCACTCACCGAAGGTCATCTCGTGCAGGGTCCAGGCCGGGCTCTCGAGCTCCACCACCACGACCCGCCAAGGCGCCGATGGGCCTTCCGGGACGCGGAGGAAAACCCATTCCCCCGTCTGGGCCGACGCCACCGGCATCAGTTCACCCGGGTTCGCCCCGGCCGGACTCGGCAGGTACTCCGCCATGTCCTCCTCACGGAAGAGCTCGAGATCTCCCCTGATGGACTCCCCGAGACTGTGCAGGAGATGACCGGCGGGGTGCACCAGATAAAGCTGCTTGTTGATCTGTACCGAACCATAGTCATCCACGATCTCACGGAAGTCCGCCGGGAATTCGATGCCGAATTCCCGCTCGGCCACGATCCACGGCGTCGGATCGGTCCAGTTGAATTCGGAGCGGCCCAGCAGGGCTCGGACGTCCGCCAGCAGCTCGAGTGTGCAGTCGTCAGAAGCCCTCAAGATCACCGTCTCCGTCGAGCAGACCCTCTTCTTCCTCACGCCATGATGCGAACGTGGCCGGCAGCTCAAGTTCGGCACCGAGCGGCGGGCGGACCTCCCGTCGCACCAGACGGAGCAGGAACTCCGCCATTCCCATGTCGAACTCGTGGTCCCGACGCCGGTCCCGTGGCCGCAGGACCACACCCCAGTCGTCGGGCTCCCCCACGCACTTCCACAGGAAGTCGTCACCGGCTTCGTTAGACGCCCAGGTCAACATCCCGTCCACCGGCGGCCACGGGACGCCGTGGAGCAGATGATCCTCGTACGGATATCCCTCGAAGGGAGGCGTGAGCACGCCGATCGAGTCACTGATCGCGCCCAGCCCGTACACCGCCACGAAATCGCGGTAGTCGGCCGGAAGCTCCCAGCCCGTCTCCGTGCGCTGCGCTTCCCAGTCGACGGTGTCGCCGCCGTCCACGGGCGGCCGCATCACACGGCTCAGCTCTTCCACAGCCCAGTGCATGGTGTCCTCGTGTCGATCGGATCCGTTGGTCATGAAGTGGGTACGTCCCTGCCGGTGCGGGAGTCCACCACCGTGCCGAGGTTGCGCCAGCCCCGTGGCGTGTTCATCAGGTTGGGCACATCGCGCGTGGTGGTTCCGACCAGGTTTCCGTCGCGGTCCCAGGCCGTGGCCGTCATCAGGTACGACTCCGGCGTCACGCGATCGCCCACATACGTGGGGTGCACCGAGTACAGGACGGTCTCGCCCGCCGCCACCTGCTCCTGGACCTGGTTCTCGAATTGAACCATGTTGTCCATGGCTCCCAGGCCGCCCCGTTTCGGGTAGGCGTTGGCGTCACGTCCGCAGGTCGACAGGTTCCTCAGGTCGGTTCCGGGGCCGGAGAGCTGGCTGCCGAGGAGGTGGCAGTTGTTCACCGACACCCTGGGCACGGCGCCGAGGTGCCGGGCGTACCGCTGGGCCCATGTGTATCCGGGCGGTCGAATGTCCTTGGTCGTGTCCGATCCCGGATGGTCGTCCAGAAACTGCTGGGTCAGACATGCCGAGACGCCTTGGGCCCGGTTGCCGTGCGAGGCGTCGGTGTCCTGGGGATCGACCCACCCGGCACCGTTCCTCGCGCAGGTCGACGACTCCTCGTCGCGGGGAACGCAGGCGCCGGTGACCACGCACACCGCGGCGGTGGTGAGCCCCGCCGCGACCGCCGAGGCCGCGTTGCGGACCGAATTGCCGATGTTGATGCGGACGGTGGGCGGCTGGGCCGCGGACGCGATCGAGTGGACGGTGAGGCTGCCCTTGCCGATCGACGCCGTGATCTTGATGGCGTGGGCGCGGATCGCCGCGCGGCGGGCGGCCTCCGCGGCGGCGGCTGCCGCTGCGGCTGCTCGGGCGGCGGCCGCGGCCTCGGCCGCGCTGACGCCACCCCCGC
>NZ_JBHUXV010000149.1:8939-20080 GCF_042669125.1 Streptomyces sp. NPDC057253
CCACCGCAGTAGCCGCAGTAGCCGCTGCCACCGCCGCCCCCACCTCCGCCACCTCGCCCGGAGGACCGGCTGCCGCCGCTGGAGCGGCTGTGGTTGTAGCGCTGCTGGCAGGACATCGACCAGACCTCGGCGCACATCCCGTAGCTGCTCGTCGCGGCGCTGGAGTGGCTCGCGGCGGACGAGGAGGCGTGGCTGTGGGACGAGGAACTGGACGAACCCCAGGAGGACAGCGAGCTCAAGCCGTCGGAGATGCTCTGGGACAGGCTGGAGCAGTACGCGATGCAGGCGCCGATCAGGGCCGAGCCCAGGAGGTAGGCACCCTCGGCCTCACCGATGCACGCGTCCCAGAAGCAGTGCCCGCTGGGGTCGGTCCTGGTGAGTGGATCGTCGCCGGCGTACGCGTACGGGTTGGCGTCCGCGCTCTCCCCCACCGCCGAGTTCTGCACCGTGTCCGCGGAGTCGAAGCTCCCGGTCCCCGGCGTGTACCACCGCGCGTGCATGTTCACGTCGCCGGTCGCCGCGTCCGTGAACCCGCTCTGGTAGCCGACGCTTCCGGTGAGCGTGGAGGCGATGGCCGTGCCCCACGGGTCGTAGCTCGCGGAACCGGTCAACGCGGTGCCGGTCGCGGTGAACTGGCCGATGAGATCGCTGTGCAGGTCGGTCAGCGCGAGGGTGGCCCCGCTCGCCGAGGACTCACCGGTGAGGGCACCGGAGGGATCCCGGCTGTAGGCCGAGGTGCCGTCGGAGGCGACGTCGTTGCCGGCGCCTGAGTAGGAGAGGTGCGTCGAGCCGATCGTGACGGCGCGCCCCAGCGCGTCGTAGGAGGACGCCGTCGAACCGGCCGTGATCCGCTGACCGTAGGCGTCGAACGTGTACGTCGTCGCGTCCTTCGCGGCGAGCGTGCCCCGCGCCGTGTAGGTGTAGCTGTGCGTCCCGTCCGACACCAACTCGTCCCGCGCGTCGTACGTGTACGTCGTCGAGCCTGCCGTCAGCCGGTTGCCGTCGGCGTCGTAGGTGTATCCGGTGGTCGTGGCGCCGGAGGTCCAGGAGGTGAGGCGGTTCGCGTAGTCGTAGGCGTACGTGTTGGTGGACGCACCCTGCACCCCGGTCGTGGTCTTGCCGGTCAGGTTGCCGTTGTCGTCCCAGTCGTAGCCGACCGAGGCGACGGTCGTGCCGGAGGCGGTGGCCAGGGTGTCGGTCTTCTCGCGATGCTGGGAGTCGTAGCCGAAGGTGCGCACATCGCCCGAACCGCCGTATGTGACGGTCCTGGTCTGCGACAGGCTGTTGTAGCCGTACGTCAGTGTCGTGCCGGTCGCCGCGTCCGTGTCGGTGCTGAGCCGGCCGTCGCTGTCGTAGGTATAGGTGCTGGTGCCGGAGGCGTCGGTACGGGTGAGCGGGGACTCGTCGGCGCTGTAGGTGAAGGACGAACTGCCCGCCTGGCCCGACGTATTGAGGATGTCGCCGCGGGCGTTGGTGTCGTAGTACTCCCAGGTGTCGCCGACCGCGGAGGCGACCAGGTCGCCGTTGAGGGAGTACTGGAAGGTGCGGGTGGCGGTGGGCGCGTCGGCGCCCGTGGCGCTCTGTCCGGTGAGGTCGTCGAGGGCGTCGTAGGTGTTGGTCGTCGTGACGCCGCCGGGGTCGGTCTGCGTCACCAGGCGGCCGCGCTCGTCGTAGGTGTAGCCGGTGGTCCGGTCGGCGTCGGAGGTGTGGCCGGCGACGGCAGGGACCTCCTTGCTCGCGGGCAGACCGAGCGCGTTGTAGGTGTAGTACATGGTGGCGCCGTTGCCGTCGGTGTACGAGGTCCGGTGCCCGGCCGCGTCGTAGCCGAACTTCGTGGTGATGGAGGCGGTGTCGCTGGCTGGCTCGGTCTGCTGGGTGAGGTCGCCGAGGGCGTCGTAGGCGTAATTCGTCGTGTGGTGACGGGCGTCGGTGGCGGTCTTGAGGAGTCCGTCGTCCGTGTACGTCGCCGAGGTGGACGACAGCACGGTGCCGGCGGAATCGAGGTTCGCGGTGGCGGTCCGGCGGCCGGCCGCGTCGTAACCGGCCGTCTGCGCGGTCTGGTCCGGCAGCAGCGTCTTGGTGACGTCGCCGCGCAGGTCGTAGGTGTACGTGGTGGTGTCGCCGGTGGTGTCGGCCACCGTGTGGGTGCGGCCCAGAGCGTCGTAGGTGTACTTCGCGGTGACCCCGCTGACCGAGGCGGTCTGCGCGACCAGCCCGGCGCTGTTGTATGTGCTGTCGGTCTCCTGCTTCGTCTGGGCGCCGGCTGAGGTGTACACGTACGCCCAGGTGCCGCTCGAACGGCCGAGGTCGTCGTAGGTGTGGTGGGTGACGGCGCCGTACGGCGAGGTCTCGGTGAGGCGGTTGCCCGCGAGGTCGTAGGAGGAGGTGACGGTGCCGCGGGTGGCGTTGCCGGAGACGGAGATCGCCGGGTTGGTCTGCTTGACCAGGTCGCCCAACTGGTCGTAGGCGTAGTCGGTCTCGCCCTTGGCGTCGGTCTCGCTCAGGACATCGCCCTCGGCGTCGTAGGTCCAGGCGGTGGTGGCCGAAGTGCCGTTGTACGACGGCAGAGTTGTGCCGGTCTTCCGGCCGTCCCGGTCGTAGGCGGTGGCGGTGATGCGGCCGCCTGGGTCCTCGGCCTCGGTGCGGTCGCCGAAGGTGTCGTAGCCGTTGAGGGTGACCGGGTAGACCTGGGCCGTCGCGCCCGTGCCGGGTGTGGTCGCGGTGATCGCCGGACTCGTGGTCGACGTGAGGCGCCCTGCCTCGTCGTTGGCGTACGAAGTGACCTGGTTCTGGGGGTCGGTCGAGGTGACCTTCAGGCCGCGGTCGTCGTAGGTCGCCTTCGTGGTGAGGGTGAGGGAGTTGTCGACGTACTGGGCGGCGGAGAGCGGGTCGCCCGCCGCGTCGTAGGTGTACGTCCACTTCTGGGCGGGGTTCCCGGCCGCGTCGGTCTGCGCGGAGGTCAGGACGTGGGAGTCCGCGTCGAAGGTGTACGCGGTGCTCTGGGCGAGTGTGCCCGGGTCGGCCGTGGTGGCGGTGGTGCGGTCGGCGGCGTCCACGGTGTACGTGGTGGTGAGAGTGCCGTTGGCGGTGGTCCGCGCCGTGAGGTTGCCCGCGTCGTCGTAGGTGTCCTGCTCGTCGACGTAGGCGGTGCCGGAGGAGCCGGTGCGGGTCGACTGCTCGATCAGGCCGTTGTCGTAGTAGGCGTAGGTGGTGGTCACCCCGATCGCGTCGGTGACCGTGTGGAGCCGCCCGCCCTCGTCGTACGTCCGCGTCTCCAGCAGCTTGGCGGCCGGGTCGTCGGCGCTGTCGTCCGAGCCGGTGTAGTTGGTCAGTGTCGTGGTCAGCGGGCTGCCGTCGGCGTTGTACGTGTACGCGTACACCTGCCCGTCGGGGTCCGTCTCCCCCATCTTGTTGCCGTAACTGTCGTAGGTGTACGAGGTCGTGTACTGCCCGGGATCGGTGACGGTCTTCAGCTGTCCGAAGTCGTCGTACGTCCGGGACGTCGTACGGCTGGTGTCCCCGCCGGTGGTGTCGGAGACGGCCGTGCTGAGCGTGTTGCCGTCGGCGTCATAGGAGTTGGTGGTCAGGGCGGTGTGGACGACGGCCTGGTTCACTGCGTTCGTCGTGCGGGGGTCCAGCTCGGTGAGGGTCCTGCCGAGCGCGTCGTAGGTGTAGCGCGTGACCAGGCCCGCCGGGTAGGTGTCCGAGATCTCGGTCTTCGTCAGCACCCGGCCGAGGGAGTCGTAGGTGAAGCGGGTGATCAAACCGAGCGGTGAAGTCGCCTGTGCCAGATCGCCGTTCGCGTAGTAGAGGTACGACGTCACCGCGCCGCCGGGCGTGGTCGTGGACGCGAGCAGCCCGGCCGGGGCGACGGTGCCGGAGACGTAACCGGCCGTGCTGGACGTGGTGTACGTCTTCTTCGTCGCCAGGCCGGCGCTGTGGCCCGTGACCGCCGGGGTCGTCGATGTCAGCTGATTGCCGTTGGTGTCATAGGTGTTGACTGTCCGGTAGGTCGTGTCCGTGGAACTCGACGACCGTCCGTCCGACGAGGTGAGCAGTTGGTCGTTGCGCGGGTCCGTGTCGGAGTCGGCGTTCAGGTAGTAAGTGAAGTACGAGGTCGAGCACTTGGAGGCCGACTGGTCCTGGCAGGTGGTGCGGGAGACCACGTCTCCGCGGGAGTTGTGGCCGGTGGTGGTCACGTCCCCGTTGCCGTCGGTCGTGGTGTAGAGGAAGCCGGAGGTGTCGTAGCCGTAGGAGGTGGTGGCGCCCGTGCCGTCCGTGTCGGTCAGCATCCGGCCGCCGTCGGACAGGTCGTAGGTGCTGGTCAGGGTCTTCTGCCCGGGGTCCGTCACGTCCACGGACTCGGTTGCGATGGTGCCCGTGGACTGCTTGTACGCGTTCCACTGGCCTGCGACCTGGGCAGACGTCAGATTGTGGTCGTAGAAGGCGACTTCGGCGAGGGAGCCCTTGAAGTAGCTGACCTCGCCCGGGGAGTCGAGCCAGCTCTTGGCGAAGCCCGCGCCGATGTAGGTGTAGGCGTTGGACTGGTCGTTCGGGGTGCCGGAGAAGGTGTCCTGCTTGGTGCCGTCGAGGAACATCGCCTGGCTGTCGTCGTCGCAGCTGAGGACCGCGTAGTGCCAGGCGTTGTCGTTGACCTTCCCGGTGGAGCCGAAGTCGGAGCTGCCGGAGCCGCTCACGCTCCACCAGTGTCCGTGCAGCTTGCCGTCCGATCCGACGTACAGGACCGGTGTCCAGGTGCCGGAGGCCGCTGTGGTCCCGTCGATCGGCACCGACTGGTCGCCGATCAGCACACCGGAGGTGGAGGTCTTGAACCAGATGCCCACCGAGCGCTTGGTGCCGGAGTGCAGCAGTTCGGGCGGCACGGAGACGTAGGAGTCGGTGCCGTCGAAGGAGGCGGCGGTGCTCGCGGTGCTGTCCTTCGCGCCGAATGGCCCGCTGACGCCGAGGGTGACGTTGTTGTACGTGCCGTCGCCGCCGTTGACCTCGTCGGCCGCGTAGGTCGCGGAGCCACCGTCGTCGGCGTCGCCGAGCTGCCAGTACCCGGCCGGGTCGGCGCCGAGCACCGTGCCGCGGAAGACGGCGCTGGAGCCGGCCACCGTCGGCGTGCCGAGGTGCCAGGTGCCGCCGTGCTCGTCGGTGACGTCGGTCAGCCGGTCGGCCGCGGTGTCGTACGAGACCGCCGCGACGGTACGACCAGTCGGGCTCGCCGCCTTGGTCAGCAAGGCCGCGCTCGCGGTGCCGCTCGCGTACAGGTCGCCGACCTGGGAGGCGGTGATCGGGTGGCTGTAGAAGGAGACGTCGGCGAGGGAACCGGTGAAGTAGCTGACGTCGCCCGGGGAGTTGAGCCAGGAGGTGGCGAACCCGGCGCCGATGTAGGTGTAGACGTTGTCCTGGTCGTCCGGGGTGCCCGAGAAGGTGTCCTGCTTGACGCCGTCCAGGTACAGGGTCTGCGTGGCGCCGTCCGAGCTGAGCACCGCGTGGTGCCAGGCGTTGTCCGTGACGGTGCTCGTCGAGCCGAAGTCCGAGCTGCCGGAGCCGCTGACGCTCCACCAGTGGCCGCGCAGCTTGCCGTCCGAGCCCACGTACAGCACCGGCGTCCAGGTGCCGGAGGCCGCCGTGCCGCCGACCGCCTTGGACTGGTCGCCGATCAGCACGCCCTTCTTGGCCGTCCTGAACCACAGGGAGACCGCCCTCGTGGTGCTGGCGTGCAGCAGCCCGGCCGGGACCTTGACGTAGCCGGTGCCGGCGAAGGTGGTTGCGGAGGCCGAGGAGCCCGCGAGCGGACCGGCCGTGGAGCCGAGCGTGGCGTTCTTGTAACTGCCCGCGTCCGTCTGCTCGTTGGCCAGCACGGAGGAAGCCGCGGTGGTGGCGCCGGACGCCTCGTCGAGACGCCAGTAGCCGCTGGGATCGGCGTCCAGGGCGGCGGAGGGGTAGTTGGAGCCGTCGACGTAGGTATAGGCGTGGCAGGAGGTCGACGCGGTCGCCGGGCTCGTGGCGGAGGGCGGGCACACTGAAGTGAGCCGGTCGCCGGTGTAGCCGTAGCTCCACAGGGCCGCCGTGGAGGTGTCGCCGCTGGTGGCGGCGTCCGTGGTGACCGTCTGGACGTGGTAGTGGGCGGCGCTCGACGGCTTGGCCCAGGTGAAGAACAGGGTGCGTCCGGAGACGTCGTTCTTGACGGTGCTCAGCCGGTGCGAGGAGTCGTAGGTCAGCGACTCCGTCAGCCCGGCGTGCGTCTTGATCTGCGACAGCAGCCAGATGTTGGTGCCGCCCGAGGTGCCGAAGGTGTACGTCGTGCCCGAGGTCTCGGTCAGCGAGTACCCGGCGGACAGCGCCTTGAAGGTGCCGTAGGTGCCGATCGGCGGGGTGTAGCCGGAGGTCGACCAGCCCCAGCGCTGCCGCTTGCCGGCGTCGTCGGTGACGACCACGCTCTTGGAGCCGTCGTCGTCCATGACCGCGCGCATGTCCGCGAGCGCCGACCAGCCCGCGCCGAACGCCCCGGCGGTGCTGGTGTCCAGGGAGTTGTAGGAGCGGGTCACGTCCAGGGACGGGCCGACGGTGGAGACGGAGGCGTCGGTGGCGGCCGTGGTGAAGTTGCCCGCCTCCTCGTCGTAGCCATGCCCGCCGTTCTGCGCGAGACGGGAGGCGATGAGCGGCTGCGCCACCAGCGTGGACAGCGACTGCGTGGCGCTGGTCGTCGTGGACCAGCCGTCGTTCGCGGAGACCGTCCAGTAGTACGACTTCGACCAGTCCAAGTCCCCTGACGGCACCGTCCACTTGGTGGAGGTCTGCCAGCCGGAGGTGTCGATCTGCGTACCGGAGGAGGAGTAGACCGCGAAGTCGTACTTGAGCGGGGTGGTGGGCCAGGAGTCTGGGTCGACCGCCTTGACCTGGAGCTGCGGGCGCAGCGAGGGGGAGGTGAAGTTTGCCTTGGGATAGGTGTGTTCGATGTCCGGTGCGGAGTTCTTGCTGTACGTCACCGTGATGTAGGGCGAGTGGCTGTCGACCTGGTCCGAGTCGAACTTCTTCCACTGGTTCGAACTGGTCGCCGAGGAGAACACAGACAGGCCGTAGTTCTCCGTCTGGCCGAGGGCGATCTTTTGGAACCAGCTCGTGTCCAGGTCGGTGGTCTGCCACTGGCCGGTGCCGGTGGACACCGAGGTGTTGCCGCACACCGTGCCGGAGACGGTGCCCGACCAGGTGCCTATCGAGGAGGACGTGGCGGGCCGGTCCGACCAGGACTTCTGGCCGGTCACCCACCACTGCTCGGTGATCGGGTACACGTTGTACGACGTCGACGAACTGCATGTGTACGCCCACACGTTGAACAAATGAAGGTCGGCGTCGGTGATGTGGTAGCCGTCGGTGTCCGGCAGCCCGAGAAACTTCATGAACGCCTGCCCGATGTATGAGCCGCCGTCCGGGGTTCCCACGCGCAGGATCGTGTCGGACGAGTAGTCGGCGGTGTTCGGGTAGTAGACGTACGTCGTCAGGGTCTGCCCGGCGGTGGTCACCGTCATCGTCGGGTCCACGGTCACCGGGAAGGCGATGTCGGATCCGGCGAGCCAGGACGGGTCCAGGGTCATCTTCACGGCGGGGGTGCCGTCGACCTCGGTGACGCTGTACGTCATCGCCCAGTTGTCGTGGGACTCGCCGGTCGCGGGATCGACGTAGGAGTCGCGGGCGAAGGGCTGCGGGAGGGTGGCCATCACCGTGCCGTCGGCGTCGACGAGTTCCACCGTGCCGTCCGTGGCGGTGGTCAGGCTCAGCCCCTTCAGAGTCATCGGGAAGACCCAACTGGTCGGCGCGTCCGCCGAGTTCAGGACCAGGGACTCCTTGACCCCGTCGGCGGTGGGGTCGAGCACGAGGTCGGTGTCGGTCAGGACGCCGTCGTACGTGACGGTGGAGCCCGAGGCGGTGCCGGTGACGGCGTTCGCGCCGGCCAGCGACCAGGACACCGACTCACTGTCGGACAGGGTCAGGGTGGCGAGGTCGCCCTGGGCGGAGGCGCCGGAGGTGGTCGGGCTGGGGCTCGGAGTGTCGTCGGCGGCCGTGGTCTTCCAGGTGAAGGCGGCCGGTTCGAC
This sequence comes from Streptomyces sp. NPDC057253, assembly GCF_042669125.1. Taxonomy (NCBI): domain Bacteria; kingdom Bacillati; phylum Actinomycetota; class Actinomycetes; order Kitasatosporales; family Streptomycetaceae; genus Streptomyces; species Streptomyces sp. NPDC057253. The sequence goes on from NZ_JBHUXV010000149.1 coordinate 17,042, forward strand.
GGATCCGCCGGTCTTCTCCGTACCGGTGGAGGGCGCGAAGGACACTCCGAGGGAGTTGGCCCTCTCGTGCCAGCGACCGTCCGCGCGCTGGGTCACGTCCGTGTCGATGGACTGCCAAGTACCAGTCTTATCTTGGTAGTTGATTCGATTTTCGGACATCTTGCGGGTGAAAGACCCATCGGAGTTCTGGAAGTAGTCGAACTTCGCACCCGACTTGGCTGCCACCCGCTTGCTGGTCCTCGCGTCGAAGCCGACAGCGGCACGGGCGGAACGTTCCTTCGTCGTCTGGGCACCGGGCGCCCGCCATGCGTCGAGCTGCCCCTTGCCCTTGCCCGGCGCACGCCCGGCGGGGTGCCCCTCGGCGGACTTCGCCGTGCGTACGTCGGAGGCCGAGCCGGTCTTCGAGCCCGGGCCCGAGACGTCCTTGCCCGCCAGCCAGTCCCACAGGTGACCGAGCCCCGCGCCCATCGACACGGATGACTCCGTGGCCGCGTAGGCAGCCCCGCCCTCCTGCGCCCAGAAGCCCAGCAGCAACGACATCACGACGATCCACGCTCGCCAGCGCGCCACCGGACGCATCCGTCCCCCACTTTTCGATCACACGTTCTTACAGCTGCAATTTGTAAGAGCCGAGTGAAGGCGACATCAAGATCCTTTAAGGAGTGAAGGGAGAACACACACCGGAACAAAGGGAAACGCACAGCTTGCGACCTGCCGTCCACCTCAGGTCGACCTACGGTTCACCTGAGACGTCGCCCCATTTGGCCTCAAGAAGAGCCAGAAGTCAGTCGTCCCAGGCGATGGGTATCCGGTGCAATGACCGGCAGTTGGCAGACCTACGCGATGTTTCCGCAGCACCTGTTCACCCCGTCTGGCCCACGCATTCGTCTGGAACCGCCGCCATTGAGCACGATGAGGGGTTGCAGGCCGTGGCGGACGACGAGGTCTTCGCCTAATTCCCGCACGACCGCTTCCGCCGACATGCAAGCCATAAGCCAGGGATCGGTGCGGCGCTGAGTCATGGGGCGGCGCCGCTGCCCTTCACGGTAGTTGTCGGGTGGGAGGTGCCGGGACCACGTCGCACTGGTGTACGGATAAAGTGGGCCGCCAGATGGAGATCGGATCCACCGACAGATCCGCGAGATCGAGAAAAACTCGTGCCGTGCCCCGGGACCGGTGTCGATCAGCCCTCCATCAGATCCGCGGCACCCATCGCCCGGCTTCCGGCTCTGGTGTTCGGCGGTCGGCCATGAAGGTGCCTTCGATTGTGGGCCTGACTGTGCCTCATGTTGCCGGCGAGGGGCAGGTAGCGCCCGAGCCGCTGCACGAGGGGCGTGCGTGGCAACAAGAATGATCAACGGGCGTTTCCTGCCGCCGAGACAAGAACCGTCACGGGCGGGCGGAGGTCCTCAAAGCAGTGGACAGGTCGAGTCCGGACGGGCCGTTCGCCGCAGTCAAGTATCTCGCCGAGGTGCTCAACGAATTGGACCTCGCGCCGGAAATCCAGGCGGTCCTGGCCCGCTGCAACGACTTCGACCCGCCTCCCGGCTACCTGCCCAGCCGAAGGGCCACCGCCCGGCTGCCGCCATCCCGACCTTCCTTCCACGCGTCGACTGCTGGAGGAGATCACATGCGGAAGATGCAAGACGGCCTGTCACCCGAGGACGACTTCCCCGCACTCACGGACGTCCCGCCCCGTCATTGATCACATCATGTGACCGATAAGCGGTTGCCTCGAGACGCCGAAATCACAGTCAGGGCGAGTCGCACGACGACTGTCCGTGGGGAGAATGAGCGCCGCTGGGGAGCGCGTGGGGAGAATCGACTGCACAACCGGGCACGAGCTGTAAGGCGCAGAAAGACGTGTGCGCGCAGGTCAGAGCCAGCGACTTTCGCATCATCGCAGGTCAGCGGCACCGACTAGACAACTTCAAGAAGATCTCCTCGTGGGCGGATCCTGTTCGCCCCGACGCTCGTCGGCACGATCTACGGCATGAACTTCGAGCACATGCCGGAACTGAGCTGGAGCTTCGGATACCCCTTCGCCATCGGCCTGATGGGGGTGGTGTGCGTGAGCCTCTACGTCATCTTCAAGCGAGGCGACTGGCTCTGAGCGCCCGGTCATACGCGCTCCAATGGGGTGGCAGGTTCCGGTCAAGGCATCCTCAAGTGCCGGACTCCTTCCGGCACCGGTGGTCGGGTTCTGGACAACGGCTGTACAACCACCTTTTCCGGAGGATCCGGTGTCAGCACCCACCCGTAAGAGACGATGGCTCGCGATCTGCGCCATCACCGCATCCGCCGCACTCGTCGCGACACCCGCGGGCGCCGCGTCCGGCAGGAGCACCGCCCCCTTCGGGGCCCGCACCCTCGACCGGCTCGCCGCCCAGCGTGAGGACTCCGTCGGCACGTTGAGTCCCCAGGTGGCCGAGGACGACGACGACGGCAACGAGGCCGACGAGATAGCCGAGGGGGCGGACCAGTACGCCGAGGCCCGCACCTCGCCCGGCGTCGTCACCCCCGGCGCGTACGGCGCCGCCTGGAGCAGTCTGGCCAACCTTCCGAACACCGGCGGCACTTGGCACAACATCACCGACCTGCCGTACAACTCCGACGACCCCCGCTACCGCGACATCGACTCCAACTCCAGCGGCGGCTCCGGCAATGTCACCGGCCGGATGGCCGCGATCGCCGCCGACGACGACGGATACGTGTACGCGGGCAGCGCGGGTGGCGGTGTCTGGCGGTCCGGGCGCGGCGGCGGGCACTGGCAGCCGATCAGCGACGGGCTGCCGTCCCAGTCCACCGGTGCGCTCGCGCTCGACGGCGCCGGGCGGCTGTGGCTGGGCACCGGCGAGGCGACCACCAACGCGGACGCCTACCTCGGCAGCGGCGTCTACGTCCTGTCCGATCCGCACCACGGCACCTTCTCCACCCGCAGCCGGGTCGGCGGCGACCAACTGGAGTCCACCTCCATCCATGAGCTGCGCTTCGGCGGCGGCAAGGTGTGGGCGGCGACCACCGAGGGCGTGTGGAGCC
>NZ_JBHUXV010000150.1:0-20074 GCF_042669125.1 Streptomyces sp. NPDC057253
CCGCTGTCCCAGCGGCGGCGGCCGCCTGGATCGGGGTGACCGGGGTGCTGGCGCGGACCGAGCTCCTGGCTGCACAGGGGGACCTGAACGCGCTCAAGGCGTCGGTCTCGGCGGCCACGGTCCCCGCCACCACCGCGGGCCCGTCGGCGGGCTCCTCCGTGGGCGGGTCGGAGGGGTCATCGGCGGGCTCGTCCGCGGGCTCGTCCGCGGGGCCTCCTGCGGAGGCCGATCAGGAGCGGCTGGCGCGTTCCGCGGCCGCGCACGCGGCACGAGCCCACGACCTCACCACCGGGCCCGCCTGGTACACCGCCGCCCATCTGCCCTTCGTGGGCGGCCCCCTGGAGACCGTGCGCGGCATCGCCGAGCTGTCGGACCGGCTGACCGCCGACGTCCTGCCGCCGCTGACCCGAGCGGTCCCCCGGCTGACGGCGAGCGCGCACACCGGCGGCATCCCGCACGTCCTGACCGAACTGGAAGGGCAGGCACCCGCGTTCACGCGCGCCGCGCAGGTCGCGGCCGAGGTGCGGGAAGCGGCCCGCCGTCTGCCCGGCTCCACCTGGCTGCCGCCCGTCGACCGCGCCCGCGCCCAGCTGACGGATCAGCTCGACCGGCTCGCCCCGCAGACCGGCGACGCCGCCGTCGCGGCACGGGTGGTGCCGTCGATGCTCGGGGCACACGGTCCGCGGCGCTACTTCCTCGCCTTCCAGAACACCGCCGAGGCCCGCGGCACGGGCGGTCTGCCGGGCGCCTTCGCGGTGCTGCGGGCGGAACGGGGGCGGCTGACGTTCGAGCACTTCGGCAACAACACGGAGATGAGCGGCCGGGCGGCCGTGGACCTGGGGGCCGAGTTCGCCGCCGGGTACGGCAACAACCAGCCCGCGAGCGTGTGGGCCAACTCCAACATGAGCCCGCACTTCCCGTACGCGGCCCGGATCTGGACCGGCTTCTGGCAGGACCAGAGCGGCCAGCGGCTGGACGGCGCCTTCGCCATCGATCCCGGTGCGCTCGGCCTGCTGCTGCGCGCCAGCGGCCCGGCCCGGCTGCCCGACGGCACCGAACTCACCGCGGACAACGCCGTCGACGTCACCGAGCGGGTCGCCTACGCGAAGTTCGACGACGTCGCCCGGCGCAAGGCGTACTTCGTGGAGGCCGCGCGTGCCGCCGCCGGACGCCTGATGTCCGCGGTCGACGACACCAGCCGGATCCCCGCGCTGCTCAGTGCCCTGCGCGACGTGCAGCGGGCGGGCCGGCTCCAGGTGTGGAGCGCGCACGCGGGCGAGCAACGGCTGCTGGAGTCACGGCCGTTCTCCGGCGTCCTGCCCGACGTCCCCGGTCCCTTCGCGGGGCTCGTGGTGAACAACGCGGCGGGCACCAAACTCGACTACTACCTGGACCGCCGCCTCGTCTGGACGCCCGGGGCCTGTACGGACACCGGCCGCGCGGTCACGGCGACCATGACCTTCACCAACCGGGCACCGGTCTCGGGCCTGCCCGAGTACGTCACCCAGCGGGTCGACTTCCCGTCCTACCCGACCCGCCCGGGCGACAACCGGGTGATCGCGACCTACTACGCCGGAGCGGGAGCGCGTCTGACGGGGGCGACCCTGGACGGGCACCCGATCCGCCCGATCCCCGGCACCGAACGGGGCCACCCGACGTTCACCCTCGATCTGGAACTGCCCCGTCAGTCAAGTCGCACCCTGGTGCTGCACCTTGACGAGCCGGATGCGGAAGGCGATCCGACGGTACTGCGGCAGACGCTGGTGACGCCGACACAGGTCAGGGTGGACCGTGGGAAGCCGTGCGACGGGTGAGTGACCGAAGCCGTGTCCGTGCGGAGCCGTCTCCGTGTGGGGCGCACCCTGTGACAGGGGTGCGCCCCACCGCTCGTTCAGGCCGAGCCGGCGGCGGAGCTGGTCGCCGCCGACGGTGAACCGGAGGAGCCCGGTGTCAGGATCCCGGCCAGTGCGAGGACGGCGGCGCGGACTTCCAGGGCCCGTGCCCGGTGTACGGCGGGGGCGGCGCCGTACGGGTCGGGGATGCCGTCCGACTCGTCCGGCGGGGGGATCACCTGGCCCCGCCGGGACGCCGCCAGCCGGACCGCCTCGTGCGGCGTGCCGGGACTGGTCCCCGCCCCGTCGAGGAGCCGGACGAACTCCCGGAGGGTGAAACAGCGGCGCAACGCCACCGGGTGGAGCCGCACCGCGGTCTCCCGGTGGCAGCGCTCAAGGCCGAGCACCAGGTCCGCGCCCGCGATCTGCCCGGCGTCCAGCCGCCGTGCGGTGAACTCCCGCGCGTCACCGCCGAGTTCGTCGATCAGGGCCCGCGTCACCTCGTCCAGCGGGGCCGGCCGGGCCCCGGTGCCCGCGCTGCGGACCCGGAACCGGGGCTCCGGCAACGCGGCGGCCAGGAGCCGCTCCGCGACCGGCGAGCGATGCAGGTTGCCGGTGCAGACGAAGAGCACCTCGAAGGTGGTCGCCGGGTGCACGGGGCCGCTCATTTCTCGCCCGCGGGAGACCACTCGGCGCAATCCACGGCTCCCGCTCTCCCGACCGCCGGGCGGGGCACGGGCACTTCGGCCGGACCGTAGCCGTACCCGTAGCCGTACCCCTTGCCCTTGAACGTGGCGGCCATGCTGAACACCGTGCCGAGGATGCGCACACCCGTCCGGCTCAGCGACTCGGCGGCGCCGCGGACCTGGTCGCGACCGGTCTTGGAGGCCCGTACGACGAACAGCACGCCGTCGACGAGCGGGGCCAGACCGATCGTGTCGGCGACCGGGAGCAGCGGGGCGCTGTCCACGACGACCACGTCGAAGACGCCGGCGAGTTCGCGGAGCACCTCCCGCATCCGGTCGGAGGCGAGCAGTTCGGTCGGGTTGGGCGGTACGGCACCGCTGGTCAACACGGTGAGCCGGCCCCCGGCCTGCTGCGCCACGTCCTCAGCGCGCGCCTGGCCGATGAGCACCGTGGTCAGTCCGGCGTCCTGGACGAGGCCGAAGGTGCCGGCCACGGAGGGCCGGCGCAGGTCGGCGTCGACCAGACAGGTCCGCAGCCCCGCGTCGGCGAGCGAGAGCGCCAGGTTGACGGCCGTGGTGGTCTTCCCCTCACCGGGCACCGAACTGGTCACCACGATCACCCGCGGCCGGTCGTCGACCTGCGCGAACTGCAGGTTGGCCCGCAGCTTCCGGAAGGCCTCGGCACGCACGGAGCTGCCGGCGGAGTCCATCGCGATCCGCTGCCGTACCGAGCTCCTGTCGTACGGGATGTGACCGAGCACCGGCAGCGAGGTGAGTTCGCCGAGCGCCTCGCTGGTCTTGACGGTGGTGTCGAGCGCCTCGCGCAGGGCGACCAGCGCGGCGGCGAGCAGCAGCCCGCCGAACACTCCGACCGCGAGGTCGAGCAGCCGCTTCGGCGAGACCGGACGGGTGGGAACGCTCGCCTGTTCGGTTACGCCGAGGGAGACGGGCGAGACCTGGGCGACGGGCTCGGCGATCCCGCCGGCCGGCGGGATGGCCTCCTTCGGCGACTCCAGCCGCTCGACGACCACGACGAAGCGCTTCGCCACGGCGTCGGCGATACGCGCTGCCCGCGTCGGAACGGTGTCGCGCACCGTGATGTCGATGAGCACCGTGTTGAGCGGAGCCTCGGCGGTGATCCGCGAGGCGAGTTCCTCCGGCGTGTACGTCAGCTTCAGTTCGCGCACCACGGGCTCGGTCACCTGACGGGTCGCCACGATCGCCGCGTACGACTGCACCCGCGCCTGGGAGAAGCTCTGGCCCTGGTTCAGTTCGGAGGTGTCCGCGCCGGACCGGGTCGCCACGAAGAGCTGGGTGCGAGCCGCGTAGACCGGCGTGCTCAGAACGATGAAGGTCTGGGCCGCGCCGACACCGAGCAACAGACAGATCAGGACGGTCGGCCAGCGTCTGGCCAAGACTTTGAGATATCCACGAAGGTCCAACGCGCGCCTCTCACCTGACTTGATATGTCCTCTTTTTTCTCATTCACCACTTAATCTCGTGCCGAGAATAGGAGAAATGAGCGGTATGCCCGACATGCCTCGCGGGAGAAGGACCGAGGGCCCCACCATGGATGGACAGGTGTTCATGGATAGGAAAATCGCACCGCGGTCCCGCGGACTGCGGATCGTGCTGGTCTCGTTCGCCTGCGACCCGACCCGCGGCAGCGAACCGGGCATCGGGTGGGGCTGGGCGGAGGCGCTCGCGCGCCGCGGGCACACCGTGGAGGTCCTGACGCACCCCGAGTCCGACAACGTGCGCCACATCAAGCACCGGATCGAGGAACTGGGGGAAGTGGGCGAGCGCATCCGCCCGCACATCATCGCGGAACCCCCGGCGCCCCGGTGGACCCGGCTGCTGCCGGGCCCGCTGAGCGACATGGCCGCGGAGGTCAAGCGCTACGACGGCTGGCAGCGCCGCGCTCTGGAGTACGCCCGCGACCAGGGGCTCGACAAGGCCGACCTCGTGCACCACGTCTCCTACGGCTCCCTCCAGGGCGGCTCCGCCCTGCGCCGTCTCGGGCCGCCTCTGGTGTTCGGTCCCGTCGGCGGTGGCCAGGTCGCACCCCACAGTCACCGGCGCTACCTGGGCGCCGCCTACCGGCAGGAGGCGTTGCGGACCTGGCTGTGGGTCCGCTGTCTCAGCCGTCGCCCCTCGTGCCGCGCGACGCTCCGCGATGCCGCACTGCTGCTGGCCACCAACCGGGACACCGAACGACTGGCCCGTGCCCTGAGCCGTACCGCCACCGGGCTGATGCTGGCCGACGGCATCCAGGAGTCGGTCGTCCGGCGACCCGGCGAGGCGCCGCCGACCGGGCCGGACCGCCCGCCCACCGTTCTCTGGGTCGGCAGACTGCACCCGCGCAAAACCCCCGAGCTGGCCGTCCGGGCAATCGCACATCTGCGATCGGAGATCCCGGGCGTGCGCCTTGTGATCCTCGGCGACGGACCGCTGCGACCGTCCCTGGAACAGCTCGCGGTACGCCTTGGAGTGGGGGAATCCGTCGAGTTCCGGGGCCTGTTGCCCCGGGAGCAGGTCTTCGCCGCCTGCGACGAGGCGGACGCGTTCCTGATGACGAGCCTGCGGGACTCCTCCAGCACCCAGACTCTGGAGGCGTGGGCCCGGGGCCTGCCCGTCGTCCATCTGGGCCACCACGGCATCAGCGACTTCTCGGCGCCGGGCGGGGCGGTCTCGGTGCCGCTCGGCGATCCCGCCGATCTGCCCCAGCGCCTCGCCTGCGCGCTGAGCGGCGTGCTGGAGGACCAGCACATCCGCCGCTGCATGGAGCGGGCCGCGCCGACGTGGGCGCGGAAACACACCTGGGCGGCCAAGGCGGAGACCGCCGAGGAGCTGTATCGCGCCGTTCTGTCCGAGAGGCAACCATGCTCGTATCAGTGATCATCCCTCTGTACAACACAGAGAAGTACATCGGCGCCTGTCTCGCCTCCGTCCTCACCCAGACCCACCGAGAGCTCGAAGTCATCGTGGTGGACGACGGGTCCACCGACGGCGGCGCGGCGATCGCCGAACGCGTCGCCGACGAGCGGGTCCGGGTCGAACGGGTCGCGAACGGCGGAGTCGGGGCCGCCCGCAACCGCGGTCTCGCCCTCGCCAGGGGCGAGGCGGTGGCTTTCCTCGACGCCGACGACCTCTGGTATCCGGAGAAACTGGCCGAGCAGGTGGGCGTCCTGCGGGACCGCGATGTCGTCGCGGTCGGCGCGGTCTTCCAGTATCTGTCGGCGAGCGGCCGTCGGTTCGGCCGGGCGGGTCAGGACGCGCGGGACGCCGCCTCCCAGGAGCGCATGCGGCGGGGCGGGCTGATGCCGTTCCCGATCTCCTCCCTGATCGCCCGCACCGACGCCGTGCGGGCCGCGGGAGGGTTCGACGAGTCGCTTCCGCCGGTCGCCGATCTCGACCTCATGGCTCGACTGGCCCTCGCGGGACGGGTCGCCACGGTGATGCGGCCGCTCGGCGCCTACCGGGTGCACGGCGACTCCATGTCGGCCCGTGAGCCCGCCGAGATGATGATGCTCGTGCGCTTCGTGGAACAGCGGGCCGTGGCCCGGCTCGAAGGGCGGCCCGCGCCCGTCCTCGAGTCGTTCGTGTCCTCGTACCGCCTCACGCGGGCGCAGCGGCGACGGGACGGCGCGGCGCGCCGGTTCCGTGACGCCGGCCTGGCGGTGATGGAGCGACGGTATGCCAGGGCGGCCATGCTGTGCGCGGCGGCCCTCGTCGTCCGGCCGTCGTACACGCTCCGCCGCATCGCGATGCGGCTTCCGGCCGGCCGTACGACGACCGTCGCCCACAACAGGCTTGCTGTGGGCGACAGTTGAGCCGGTGACCGGGCCGCTCAGCCCACCTCGGCGGAGCAGACGGCCGGCACATGGTCGACGGCGCTCTGCTGGTTCGGCAACGGAGGCGGGAACGGTCGGCCGAGCGCCCGCAGGGTCCAGCCGGCCGCGCGCCAGGACGCCGGATCGAGGGCGTTGCGCGCGTCGAGGATCCTGCGTGCCGGGGTCACGGCGGCGAGGGCGGCCGGGTCGATCCGACGGTAGTCGCTCCACTCGGTCAGGTGCAGCACGAGATCGGCGCCCTCGCACGCCTTGGTGACATCGGCGGCATATCCGAGCACGGGGAGCACGGCCCGCGCGTTGTCCATCCCCTCCGGGTCGTGGAGCCGCACCTCCGCGCCCTCCCCGTGGATCGCGGCCGCGACGGCCAGGGCCGGGGAGTCGCGGACGTCGTCGCTGTCGGGTTTGAACGTGGCACCGAGGACGGCGACACGGCGGCCGGTGAGCTCCCCGCCGACCATGTCCCGGGCGATGTCGACGGTGCGTCGCCGTTGCCGGGTGTTGATCTCGTCGATCTCGCGCAGGAACGACAGCGCGCCACCGACGCCGAGTTCGTCGGCGCGGGCCGTGAACGCCCTGAGGTCCTTCGGGAGGCAGCCGCCTCCGAAACCGAGGCCCGCGGAGAGGAAGCGGCGGCCGATGCGGGTGTCATGCCCGAGGGCGTCGGCCAGGGTGGTGACATCCGCGCCTGTGGCGTCACAGACCTCGGCCATGGCGTTGATGAACGAGATCTTGGTGGCGAGGAACGAGTTCGCGGCGACCTTCACCAGTTCGGCGGTGGCCGGATCCGTGCTGATGTAGGGCACGCCGGCCCGCAGCATCGGTGCGTACACCTCGCGCAGGGTCTGGTCGGCCCGCCCGGACAGGACCCCGGCCACCAGCCGCTCCGGGCGGAGCGTGTCCTGGACGGCGAAGCCCTCGCGGAGGAACTCCGGGTTCCAGGCGACCTCCACGTCGCTGCCCGGCGGGACCAGTTCCTGGACACGCGCGGTGAGCCGGGCCGTCGTTCCCGCGGGCACCGTGGACTTGCCCACGATCAGGCAGGGGCGGCTCAGCCGGGGCGCCAGCGTGTCGATGACGGCGTCCACCGCCCGCAGGTCGCAGGCCGGGGAGTCCTGGCGCTGCGGGGTGTTCACGCAGACGAAGTGCACCTCGCCGAAGTCGGCCGCCTCGTCGAGCGAGGTGGTGAAGCGCAGTCGCCCGGATCCGACGGTTCTGCCGAGCACCTCCTGGAGCCCGGGCTCGAAGAAGGGGACCCGGCCCTCGGCGAGGGCGGCGATCTTCTCCGCGTCGACGTCGACGCCCAGCACCTCGTGGCCGATGTCGGCCATGCACGCGGCGTGCACGGCGCCGAGGTATCCCGTTCCGATGACGGTCAGTCGCATCTCACTCGCCGCTTTCTGTGTCAGTTCGGGTAGCCGGACGGGTTGAGCTCCTGGAATCGCCATGCGTCGCGGCACATGGCGTCGAGATCCCGCGCCGTGCTCCAGTTCCAGGCCCGGGCCACGGCGCCGGGGTCGGCGACGAGGGCCGGCACGTCGCCGGGCCGGCGGTCGGTGATCTCGTACGGGATGGGCCTGCCGCAGGCGCGCTGGAAGGCCGCGAGGAGTTCGAGCACCGAAGTCCCCCGTCCGGTACCGAGGTTGAAGACCCGCATGCCGACCGCGTCGTCGAGGTGTTCCAGTGCGAGCCGGTGGCCTTCGGCGACGTCCATCACATGGATGTAGTCGCGCACGCCGGTGCCGTCGGCGGTGGGATAGTCGCCGCCGAAGACGCTGAGCCTCGGGAGGCGGCCGGCGGCGACCCGGGCGAGGTAGGGCATCACGTTGTTGGGTACGGCTTTGCGGGGTACTTCGCCGAGCAGTCCGCTGGGGTGCGCGCCGACCGGGTTGAAGTAGCGCAGGGCAAGCACCGAGAACCCGGGCAGGTGCCGGCAGATGTCGGCGAGTACCTGCTCGCACAGCCACTTCGAGGCGGCGTAGGGGTTGGTGGGGCGCGCCGGATCCTCCTCGGTGAGCGGCACCTTGGTGGCGTCGCCGTAGATCGAGCAGGACGAGGAGAACACCAGGCGGTGCACTCCGTGGTCGCGCATGGCGTGCAGGAGTGCCGTGGTGCCGCCGACGTTGGTGTCGTAGTACTCGACGGGCAGCTCCACGGACTCGCCGACGGCCTTCCGCGCGGCGAAGTGGATGACGGCGTCGACGCGGTGCTCGTCGAGGACCCGGGAGAGCGCCCGCCGGTCGAGCAGGTCGATCTCGTGGACGGCGACCGGCGGGCGGGCGGCGATCTTCGCCACGCGTTCCAGGGCGCCGGGCACGCTGTTGGAGTAGTCGTCGACGACGACCACGTCATAGCCGTGGTCCAGGAGTTCGACGCAGGTGTGGCTGCCGATGAATCCGGCGCCGCCGGTCACCAGGACGGTGGTGCGGGCGGGCATGGGTCACCACGCTCCGGCGGTCTCGTGCGCCCGGCCGGCGAACCACTCCACCGTCCGCCGCACTCCGTCCGCGACCGGTACCTCCGGGTGCCAGCCGAGGTGTTCGCGGATCCGGGTGATGTCCGGGCGGCGGCGCACCGGGTCGTCGGTGGGCAGCGGGTGGTACTGGATCCGCGAACCCGAACCCGTGAGGTCCAGCACCAACTCGGCGAGGTCGCCGACCAGCCACTCCTCCGGGTTCCCGAGATTGAACGGACCCGCCTCGGACGAGTCCAGCATCCCGACCAGCCCGCGGATCAGGTCGCTCACGTAGCAGAAGCTGCGGGTCTGCTTGCCGTCGCCGTAGATGGTCAGCGGTTCCCCGGCGAGGGCCTGGGCGATGAAGCTGGAGACGACCCGGCCGTCCTGCGGGCGCATGCGCGGACCGTACGTGTTGAAGATCCGGACGATTCCCACGTCGACGCCGTGAGTGCGGCGGTAGGCGAGGGAGACGGCCTCGGCATACCGCTTGGCCTCGTCGTACACGCTGCGCGGTCCGACCGGGTTGACGTTCCCCCAGTAGTCCTCGACCTGGGGATGGACCAGCGGATCGCCGTAGACCTCGCTCGTGGAGGCGAGCAGGAACCGGGCGCCGTGGCGCCTGGCGAGTTCGAGGGCGTTCTCGGTGCCCCGGCTGCCCACGGCGAGGGTCTGCAACGGCAGCCGCAGATAGTCCGGCGGTGACGCGGGGCTCGCGAGATGGGCGACCGCGTCGACGGTGCCGGGGATTTCCGCGGTCACGCTCACGTCGGTATGGACGAATTCGAAGGCGGGGTATTTCCGCAAGTGCGCGATGTTCTCGGGCCGCCCCGTACTCAGGTTGTCGAGGCACACCACCGCGTCTCCGCGTCGCAGCAGTGCCTCACACAGGTGCGAGCCCAGAAAACCGCCCCCACCGGTCACGGCAACACGCATGGCTTTCTCCATGAATTCAGGGAGGGTGGAGATGCTGAAAAAACATTGAAAAGGATATGAGCGGATTCTTGACTCGCCGCGGAACCCGGCGGCGGTCATGCACTGTTTGGCCGGTACCCGAGCGGAGCTCGGCGGCGCACACAGACGTCAACTCGAAAAGTCCGATCACTCTCACGTGTGAATGCGTATACCGCGCGTCGCGCATTTCGCCGCGCGGTACGACGGCTGGAGGATCCTGTCGCCATGACGCAGCTGACGTCCGCCACAGTCCGGGGAATGCGCTGGACCTCCCTCGCCGGCGCGGCCTCCGCCGCGGTGCAGATCCCGTACGCGGCCGTGATGGCCCGGCTGCTCACCCCTCAGGACTTCGGCCTGATGGCCCTGGCCTTCGTGGTGCCGCGGTTCGCCCACCACTTCGCGCAGGGCGGCCTGAGCTCCGCGGTGATCCAGCGCCCCACCCTCACCCCGCGCGACGTACGCGTGATCCTCGCCCTGGCCCTCACCGTCGGCGGCGGCTGCTCCGCGGCGGTCTGGTGCCTCGCGCCGTACGGCACCGAACTGGTCCGCGGTCCATCGGAACTGACCGGCATGATCCGGGCGCTGGCCCTGTGTCTGCTGATCGCAGCCCTGGGCGCCCCCGCCACGGGAATGCTGAGCCGCAGCATGCGCTACCGGGCGGTCGCCTGCACCGACTTCTGCTCCTTCGTCGTCGGCTACTGCGTGGTCTCCCTCTCGTCCGCCCTTCTCGGCGCGAGCGTGTGGAGCCTGGTCTACGGCACGCTCGGCTGGAACCTGATGCAGAGTCTGCTGTCCTACCTCCTGGTCCGGCACCCGCTCCATCCGCTGTTCGACGTGCGGGCCATGCGGGACGTGATGCGCTTCGGCGGAAAGGTCTCCGTCAACGGCTTCCTGGAGTACCTCACCAGCGATCTGCCCAAGCTGGCCATAGGCCGCTACCTGGAGGTCGCCACCGCCGGGCTCTACGACCGCGCCGCTCTGCTGGCGTCCTACCCGCTGCAGCAGATCCAGCAGGCGGCGAGCAAGGTGCTCCTGCCGGCCCTCAGCCGCATCCAGGGCGAGACCGGTCGGCTCGCCGCGTTCTACGCCGACTCCACGTCCCTGACCGCGCTCGTCCTCTTCTCCCTGTGGGCGGTGATCGGCGCGAGCGGCGACCAGTTGGTGGCCCTGCTGCTCGGCGCTCAGTGGCGGGGCAGCGCGGAGCTGGTCCCGATCCTGGGCCTGGTCGGCGTGCTCGGTCTGGTCGCACAGTTCTCGGGCACGCTCGTGGAGGCCATCGGCTCGGTGGGACCCAAGGTGGTCATCCATCTGGTGCAACTGGCGGTTCTCGTCGCCGGCATGGCCGTCGCCCTGTACCTGGGGTTCGGCGTCCACGGACTTCTGGCGGCCCTGCTGGTGAGCCAGCTCACCAAACAGACCCTGTTCTCCTTGTGGTTGAACCGGCTCTTCCCCTCCACCCGCCGGCCTGTCACCCAGGGGTACGCCCAGGCCGTCGCGCTCTCCGGCCTGATCTGGTGCGCCCTGTGGTCCGTTCAGCAGGCACTCGCGGACAGCTGCCCCGGGCCGGTGGTCCTCGCGGCCAAGCTGGCGGCGGCGGCCGTGCTGGCGCTGTGCTGTGCGCGGTACGGGGCGGGTCTGCACGGTGTGCGAGTCGCCCGGGAGCGGGGCTTGCTGCCGGCCGCGCTGTGGCGAGCCGGCGCGCGCGCTCAGTAGGCGCCGTTGCCCTCGACGACGGCTCGCAGCGTCCGGCCGAGGATGCCGAGATCGACGGTGGGAGACCAGTTGTCGACGTAGCGCAGATCCAGGGCGATCGTCTCGTCCCAGGACAGGTTGGAGCGCCCGCTGACCTGCCACAGACCGGTGAGCCCCGGTTTGACGCTCAGCCGTCGCAGCTCCACCTCGTTGTACTTCGCCACCTCGTCGGGCAGCGGCGGCCTCGGCCCCACCAGGGACATGTGCCCGCGCAACACGTTGAACAGCTGGGGGAGTTCGTCCAGCGACGAGCGCCGCAGCACCCGGCCGACCCGCGTGATCCGGGGATCGCTGCGCATCTTGAACATCAGCCCGTCGTGCTCGTTGGTCCTGGCGAGCTCGTGCCTGAGCCGCTCGGCGTCGGCGACCATGGTGCGGAACTTCGCCATGCTGAACGGACGGCCGCCCTGTCCGACGCGGAGCTGGCGGTGCAGGACCGTACCCGGTGAATCCAGCCGTACGGCGATCGCCACGGCGAGGAACACCGGGGCCAGCAGCACGAGCAGCACAGCAGCGCCCACCCGGTCCGTCACCTCCTTCAGCAGCGCGGCCGCGCCGCGGCGCACGGGAGGGGCGACGTGCAGCATCGTCAGGCCCGCCACGGACGAGACACTGACCCGGCGTTGGGCCACCTCGGTCACGCCGGGCACGACGACGAGCGGACGACCGTACTCGTGGACGGCCCAGGACAGTCGGCGCAACCGCTCGCCCGCCATGCTCGGCCCGGACACGACGAGGACCAGGTCCACGTCCAGTCTCCGGGCCGCGGTCAGCACGGGCAGGGAGTCGTCGGAGGGCCGCTCCGGCGCCGACGCGTTCAGCCGTGCCACGACCGCAGACACCGCGCCGGGGGCCCCGTCGCCGATCACACACGCCCCGACCAGGATGAACTCGTGATCGGTGCGCCGCGCCAGATGCTGGGCCAGAGCGTCGAGCGCGTCCGTCTCCCCGATCACCAGGGCCCGGCGTACAGCCCGTCCGGACCGGCGCCGGGCCCGTAGATGCCGGTGCGTGAGCCGTCGGCAGATCAGCGTGACCGGGAGGCAGGCGACCAGGCCGGCCAGCGCGACCTGGCGCGGAGGTTCCACGCCGGTCGCCGCTCTCGCCAGCACGAGCAGCCCCACCAGGATCAGCCAGTCCCGCAGTACGGGATCGGGGCCCCGCTCCCCGAGGTCA
Source organism: Streptomyces sp. NPDC057253 (assembly GCF_042669125.1). Classification (NCBI taxonomy): domain Bacteria; kingdom Bacillati; phylum Actinomycetota; class Actinomycetes; order Kitasatosporales; family Streptomycetaceae; genus Streptomyces; species Streptomyces sp. NPDC057253. The sequence continues at coordinate 12,707 of NZ_JBHUXV010000150.1, forward strand.
CGCCAGGTGTAGCGGCCGCGTGAGGCCCGTACGCACACCCACGCCAGCGCCGCGACCGCCGCGGACCACAGCGCGAGCACCTCGCCGGCCAGGCGGAAGGCGGCGTAGGCGGGCACGCCCGCTCCCACCACGTCGGCGGCCACCGCGATCGGCTGGTACCAGGCGGGTTTGCTCAGGCGTCTTCGCCCGTGGCGGGCCGGCTCCCGGTCGAACTGCTCCGGCGCGCGCCCCGGCAGGGGTACATAAGGTACGTCTCCCCGAACAGTCAAGGTCACCCACTCCAGCCGTCTCCGAGGACGCCACCGAGTGTCGCCGACGTGTGCGCCACGGACCCGGTGACGACGCTCGTCCGCGCGGAGCGATCACCCGATAAGCAGCATCCGGGCACGGGGGCCGACTCAGGTGCGGGTCGCGGCCGCAGCGGTGGCCGGGCTCCGCCATACGGGTGGGCTTGCCGGGACCGCCTCCCCAAAGCACCGATACCGCTCACCTGTTGAGCGAGTTTGGCTCTTGCCCGAAGCGCGTGCGGGCTCCGCTGACGACGACCGAAGGCGCTCTGTATGAGAATCGCGGTAGTACACAGCTTCTACACCGCCGGGAAACCCAGCGGGGAGAACGCACTCGTACAGGACCAGGTGCGGGCGCTGGGCACGGCCGGCCACACCGTGGAGCTGTTCGCCGCGCACACCGACGAACTGGCCCGGGACCCGCTCTACCCGCTGCGGGCGGCGGCACGCGTGGCGTCCGGCCGGGGCAACAACCCGCTCGCGCGCCTGCGCGACTTCGCCCCCGACCTCGTACACGTCCACAACCTGTTCCCGAACTTCGGCCGCTCGTGGGTCCGGCAGTGGGCCGGCCCGCTCGTCGCGACCCTGCACAACTACCGCCCCATGTGCGCCGCCGCGACGCTCTACCGCGCGGGGGCCGTCTGCACCCGCTGCCCGGGCGGCGACCCGTGGGCGGCCCTGCGCTTCGGCTGCTACCGCGGTTCCCGGGCCGCCACCCTGCCGCTGGCCTGGGCCGGACGGCACGGCCCCGCGGGGGACCCCCTGCTGGCCCGCGCCGACCGGCTGGTGGTGAACTCCCGGCTGAGCGAGGAGACGTACCGACAGGCCGGCGTACCCGCCCGGCGCCTGTCCCTCGTGCCCAACTTCGTCGACGCGCCGGTGTCCGATGAGTCACCGGACGACACGGGTCGCTGGCTCGTCGCCGCGCGCCTGTCGCCCGAGAAGGGCGTCCTGGAACTGCTGCGCCAGTGGCCGGCCGACGCACCGCTGGACGTGTTCGGCGACGGCGAGCTCCTCGCCGAGTGCCGGGCCGCCGCTCCTGCCTCCGTCCGGTTCCTGGGCCGGCTCGACCGCGCCGAACTGTGCCGTCGGATGCCCGCCTACCGCGGCCTGGTCTTCCCCAGCCGCTGGTACGAGGTCCAGCCGTGCGTGCAGGTCGAGGCGCTGGCGGCCGGGCTGCCGACGCTGGCGTTCGAAGGCTCTTCGGTGGCCGAGGCGGTACGGGAACACGGCACCGGCCTGGTCACCCGGTGGGACCAGCCGCTCGCCCCGGTCCTGGCAGAGGCGGCCGACCGCTTCCCGTCGCTGCGCGCCCACTGCCGGCAGGTGTACACCGACCGCTACACCGAGCGGGCCTGGCTCGCCCGCATCGCCGGGGTGTACGAGGAGGCGACCCGCATCGCCGGGGACCGCGCCACGGCGCTCGCGTAGGGGACGAGGGTGCACATGGCGTCATCGGACCGGGAACCCGGGAACGATCACCGTCTCATCACCGGTGTGGTGGTGGTCGCCGTTCTGCTGACCGGGGGCCGCTGGATCTCCCACATGAGGGTGGGCCCGCTGTACATCGGTGACCTCCTGCTGGGTGCTGCCTTCCTGCACGCCGTCACCTTGAGAGCGCTGTCCGGGAAGCGCCCCGCTCGCGTGTACGGCCCGGGGATCCTGGTCGGGCTGCTGCTGATCCTCACCGCGCTGCGGCTGCTGGGCACCGAGGACGACCTGCGGACGGCCGCCCGTGACGCGGCGCCGTTCGCCTACGCCGCGATCGCCTATCTGTCCGCGAGCGCGTACCAGAGGGTGGGCGAGGCGGGCAGACGGCGAACCGTCCGGATGATCCACGGCGGACTGCTGCTGCACCTCGCGTGGATGGTCGTGGCGACGCTCGCACCGCGGTTCGTCGCGACCCTGCCCGAGGTGGGCAACACGCGCGTCTTCGAGATCCGCACCGATTTCGACGTGGCGGTGCTCGGTGTGCTGGCCGGCCTGTCGATCCTGCGGATCCGACGGGGACGGGTCTGGTTGCACGGGTCGGTGGCGATCATGGCGCTCGTCACCGGCCTGGCCCAGGTCAACAGGGCCGGTCTGCTCTCCTGCGCCGCCTGCGTCCTCCTGGCCGTCGTGTTCCGTGCGGGCGGCAACGGCCGGCTCACCGCCCGCGCCGTGCTGCTGGGAGCGACCGCCGTCCTCGCCGTGGCGGTGGTACTGCCCATGTCACCGGCCGGTCAGCGTCTCCTCGCGCTCAACGCCACGTCGGCGTCCTCCTCGGAGATCGTGGAGAACGCTCAAGGCACCAAGCGCGCACGCCTGATCGCATGGCAACAGGTCGTGAGGTACACGCTGGACGACCCCGAACGCACGACGATCGGCGTCGGCTTCGGACCGGACTTCCTCCAGCTGTCCAACGGCGACCTTCCCATCGGCCGGGGCATCGGCGTGCGCTCCCCCCACAACTACCTGGTCACCTGCTTCGCCCGGCTGGGCATCGCCGGACTCGCCCTCGTCGTCGCCCTCCTCGTCAGGCTCCTGACCGTCACGCTCCGGATCGTCCGCGGCGGCCCGCCGGACGAACTGACGTCGCTGTGCGTGCTGCTGGTGATCTCCCTGCTCATCGCAGCCCTGCTGGGCGTGATCCTCGAATCGCCCTTCGGCGCCACCCCCTTCTTCTGGGCGGCCGGAATCCTCCTCGGGGGCGACCGGGCACGACGGGCCCGTCTCCGGCGGGAAGCACACCCGGAAACCCTTGTCAGCTCTCCTCAGGAGGTGTTGGTTTGAGCGTCGCAGTGGTGACCGGCTCAGCCGGTCTCATCGGGTCGGAGGCGGCACGGCACTTCGCAGGCCTGGGCCTCGACGTGGTCGGCGTCGACAACGACATGCGCGCCCGGTTCTTCGGGCCGGAGGCGTCCACCGCGTGGAACGTGGCCCGGCTCTCCGCCGACCTCGGCAGGTCCTACACCCACCAGGACGTCGACATCCGCGACCGGGACGCCCTGGCGGCCGTGTTCCGCAAGTACGGCCGGGACATCGCCGTCGTCATCCACACCGCGGCCCAGCCGTCCCACGACTGGGCAGCCCGCGATCCGTACACGGACTTCGACATCAACGCCGGGGGAACGCTCAACGTCCTGCAGAACGTCCGCGAGCACTGCGCCGACGCCCCGCTGATCCACTGCTCGACCAACAAGGTCTACGGCGACCGCCCCAACTCCCTGCCGATGGTGGAGGAGGAGACCCGCTGGGAGATCGCCCCGGGCCACCGCTACCGCGCGGGCATCACCGAGGAGATGTCCATCGACGCCTGTCTGCACTCGGTCTTCGGCGCGTCGAAGGTGGCCGCCGACGTCATGGTCCAGGAGTACGGGCGCTACTTCGGGCTCAGGACGGCCTGCTTCCGCGGCGGCACGCTCACCGGCCCCGGCCACTCCGCCACCGAACTGCACGGCTTCCTCGCCTACGTGATGCGCTGCGCCATGGAACGGCGCACGTACCGGCTGATCGGGCACAAGGGCAAACAGGTGCGGGACGCCATCCACAGCCACGACGTGGTGGCCGCGTTCGAGGCGTTCTTCCGCGCGCCTCGCAGCGGCGAGGTCTACAACCTGGGCGGTGGCCGGCACTCCAACGTCTCCAACCTGGAGGCGATCGCGCTGGCCGAGAGGATCTCCGGGAACGCGATGACCGTCGAGCACGTGGACGTGGCCCGGGCCGGCGACCACATCTGGTGGATCAGCTGCAACGCCCGGTTCGAACAGCACTATCCCGAGTGGCGGTTGACGTACGACGTGCCCCTGATCATGAACGAGATCCACGAGGCCAACGCGGACAGGTGGGTCCCGGCGCGGTGAAGAGGAGTGTTCTCGGCGTCCTCGTCGACGTGACGACCTACGAGCAGGCGGTGGACGCCGTGCTGGCCGCCGCCAGGAACCGCCGCCCGTTCGCGGTCACCGCGCTGGCCGTCCACGGGGTGATGACCGGCGTGCTGGACCGGGGGCACGGCGCCCGGCTCAACTCCTACGACCTGGTGACCCCCGACGGTCAGCCGGTGCGCTGGGCACTGAACCTGCTGCACGGCGCGGGGCTCACCGACCGGGTGTGCGGGCCGGTCCTGACGGAGCGGGTGCTGCGCGCGGCCGCCGACGAGGGCCTCCCGGTGTACCTGTACGGCTCGACGGAGGAGACGCTCGGCCGACTGGCCCTGAACCTGCAGAACGCGCTCCCCGCCCTGAAGATCGCCGGTCGCGAGGCCTCCAGGTTCCGCACGGCCCGCCCTGGTGAGGACGCGGAGCTCGCCGCCCGGATCACCGGGTCCGGGGCGCGGATCGTCCTGGTCGGGCTCGGCTGTCCGCGGCAGGAGGTCTTCGTGCACGCGATGCGTCCGCTGCTGCCGATGCCGCTGCTCGCGGTCGGTGCCGCGTTCGACTTCCACGCCGGGATGCTGCGCCGGCCTCCCGTGTGGATGCAGAAGCACGGCTGGGAGTGGCTGGGGCGGCTGGCGCTGGAACCCCGTCGGCTGTGGCGGCGCTACCTCTTCCTCAACCCGTACTACCTGCTGCTTCTCGCCGCGCAGTGGATCCGGTGGCGACCGGCCGCCCCGCTCGCTCCCGTGACGGACAGACCGACCGAGTTCCCGATGTGATCCTCCCGGGGCGCTCTCCGCACGCCGAGTTCCCCGTGCGGCGAGGAGGACCACTCCCCCCGCACGGCAGGCACCCGCCCAGGACTGTCGTCCCCGCCTCGAACGTGTGCATGATTGACCCCGTTGCCAATGATGCTGACGGGGTGAACGGTGCGCGCGTACAGAGGTGTTGTGGGTACGGCGGCCCTCTGCGGCATCCTCCTCCTGGCCGGCTGCGGGCCCACCCGACAGGCCGGGGCCCCGGACCACAGCCCGCTGGGGATCGCCGACGCCCCCGCCCGGCTCCCCGTCCCCCACGGCAAGGGCAGCCGCACCCCCGACGACTTCAACGGCGACGGCCATCGCGACCTCGTCCTCGGTGACCTGGTCAAGGAGCAGGCCCACGCCGACGACCCCGGCATCGGCATCGTCTACGGCAGCGCGCGCGGACTCGTCCCGGGCACCCGGCAGTTGATCGCCCCGGCCCGGCAGGGCGCGGCCACCGACGGCCAACTCCCCGCCCTGTTCGACGCGGAGGCCACCTGCGACCTGGACAAGGACGGCTTCACGGACCTGGTCGTCTCCACCGACCCGCCCTACGACGGCCAGGGCCAACCCCCCGTCCCGCTCCAGATCCTCTTCGGCTCCCCGACCGGCCTGAGCGGCAGGGCCGTCCACCTCACCGTCCCGGCCGTGGCCCGCGCCGGCAACGACTGGCCCGACCAGCCGGTCTGCGGCGACTTCGACGGCGACGGCGCCAAGGACCTCGTCCTGCACGCCACCGGCGGTCATCTCAGCTATCTGCGCGGCCCGTTCACCCGCAAGGGCGCCCCTCGCGCGGCCGGCGCACCCCTCCAGGCCCCCGGTGAGGTCCCGACCGGCCCGGCCGCCGACGTCGACCGCGACGGCTACGACGACCTGATCGTCCGTACGACGGAGGGCACCGGCCCCTCCGCCGTGGTCCTCGGCGGCCCCGCGGGCCCCACCCGCACCGGAACCGCCCTGCCGTCCGGCATCGACGTGGCCCTCGGCGCCTTCGGCCGCGGCAAGGCGCTGGACGCGGCGGTCGGCGCCATGGGCGGAACGTCTCTGCGCTACGACCTCCCCACCGCGGCGAAGGGCTCCCTGGCCTCCCCCGGCTCGGTCCTGGACGCCGCCGACTTCGACGGCGACGGCCTGAGCGAACTGGTCTCCAGCGGCTCGCGCCTGCGCGTCTTCCAGGGCCGTACGACGGGCCCGTCCACCAAGGCGACGGTCACCGTCGAACCCCCCGCCACCGGCACCACCCGGGTGGTCGCGGTCGGCGACTTCGACGGCGACGGCCGGGCGGACCTGGCGGTGCGGACGTACCGGAGCGAGACGAAGGACACCGTCGCGGTGTTCCCCGGCACGAAGAAAGGGCTGGTGAGCGCCGAACCGGCGGTCACGTTCTCGACTTCGGCGTTTCGTAGCCGAACCCCGTAGGGGACGGGCGAGACCTCCCGTAAGGGATGTCACAGCTCGGCAGCAAAGCCGTCCCCGAAACACCCGGCCGCGCACACCGCTCTCCGGGACCAGGTACGTTCGAAGACGTGGCTGGATTCAGGATCGGACGCGGCCGGGACAACGGCGCTCCTCACGCGCGACCGCAACAACCTCCCTACGGGCAGCAGCAGGCGCCCCAGGGGCCGCCGTCGTACGGCTATCCCCCCGCACCGCAGCCCCACCCGGGCCAGTGGACCCAGGGCGGCGGCCGGGGCTACGACGAGCCGGAGTACTTCGGCGACGGCGCCCCGCACCACCCGCAGGGCCACCCGGACCCGTACGCGGCCAACAACCCGGGCAGCACCCAGGCGTTCTCGATCGACGAGGACCCCTACAACCAGGGCGGCACCTACCGCGCGGGCTCGGCCCCGGCCGGTCCCGTGGGCCCCCGTCTGCACTGGAAGGAGCTGCTGAAGGGCATCGTCCTCGCCCCCCAGCAGACCTTCCTCCAGATGCGGGACTACGCGATGTGGGGCCCCGCCCTCATCGTGACGTTCCTCTACGGCCTGCTCGCGGTCTTCGGTTTCGAGGAGGCCCGCAAGGACGCGATCAACGCGACCCTCTCGAACGCGGTCCCGATCGTCCTGACGACCGCCGTCGCCATGGTCCTGTCCGCCTTCGTGCTGGGTGTCGTCACCCACGCCCTGGCCCGCCAGCTCGGCGGCGACGGCGCCTGGCAGCCCACGGTCGGCCTCTCCATGCTGATCATGTCCCTCACGGACGCCCCCCGCCTGATCGTGGCCATGTTCTTCGGCGGCGACGCGGGCTTCGTCCAGCTCCTCGGCTGGGCCACCTGGGTGGCGGCCGGCGCCCTCCTCACCCTGATGGTCTCCAAGTCCCACGACCTGCCCTGGCCGAAGGCCCTGGGCGCCTCGGCGATCCAGCTGATCGCCCTGCTGTCGATCGTGAAGCTGGGCACGTTCTAGCGGCGGGGTCCTTCCCGGA
>NZ_JBHUXV010000151.1:0-19954 GCF_042669125.1 Streptomyces sp. NPDC057253
GCCCGCAACTCGGTGGCGGGCCGGGCCGGGGTGGATCAGGCGACGACCGTGAAGAGGCCGGTCTTCTCGCCCAGCTTGGACAGCGAGATCTTGCCGGGGATGCCGTTGGCGTCGGCGCCCGTGTAGCCCAGGTGCTTCTGCCACTTGGCGTAGGCGGCGATGGTGGTGGTGCCGAAGGAGCCGTCGCCCGCGTAGGTGCGGGAGAGGTAGCCGAGTTCGACGAGGGCGGCCTCGGTGAGGTTGGTGCCGGCCATGTAGCTGACGTGGCCCTGCTTGGCCCCGGGGTCGGTCTTCGCGGCCGTCACCAGCCGGGACAGGTCCACGCGGGGCTTGCCCGGGGTCGGCTTCGGCGGCTTCGGCTTGTCGGCCCCGGCCGCCAGCTGCTTCTTCACGTCGGCCCGGAAGTCGTCCATGTCGAAGCTCGGGTCGATCTTGCCCGGCTGGCACTCCTTGTGCCCGGCGACGGACTTCTCGCTCCAGCCGTGCGCCCGGCAGATCGCCGCCGCCCACAGCACGGCCTGCCGGTACTGCGCCGCCGGGTAGGAGTCCTTGCTGTTGCCGAGGTTCTCGATCTCCAGGCCGTACAGACAGTCGTTGCCGTCGGCTTTCGCCGAGTCGTCGTGGGGGAGCGGCTTCTCCTCGCGGAGCGCGTTCAGGACATCGATGTCGGCATAACCGGCGTGGTTGGTACGGCCGTTGCCGATCATCCACAGCCCCGCGGTCCTGCCGAGCCAGGCGTGGCACAGGGGTCCCGGCAGGTCGGATCTGCCGTTGAAGCAGAGCTCCTTGTCGTTGTGCCCGCCGGTGTGGTGGATCAGCACCCCGATGACGGGCCCGAAGGACTTCCCGGACTCGCCATCGCGGTTGTGGGTCTTCCAGCCGGCGTGCTCGTGCACGGTGAGGCCCTCGGCCTTCAGCGCGGCGAGCATTTTTGCGGCGGACAGGGGAGTGGCCATGACTGCGGTTCCCTTCGGACGGCGTGTGACGACACGTCAAACAGGCTTCGACGACTGGATGTTGCGTGTTGTCGGATTGTGATCGTCCCGCGTGCGGCTCATGATTGCGCCAATGCGCTGCCCCTGTGGCGAAATCGCGACATTCACAGCCGGAGGGAGGGGTGGCCGGGGTGGTTTGGAGATCCGGGTTCGGCGCGGCGGTCCAAGGGGGAAGTGGTACGACCGCCGCGCCGAGGCGGGGCCGGGCCGCAGGGGCCGTAGGCCGGCCGTGGCCGTGGGTCGGCCCTTGCCGTGGGTCAGCCCGGTGCGACCGCGCGGCCGGTCTGGGGCGAGATCATGCCGGAGCACAGCCCCTTGGCGGCCAGCGTCTGGGCGATGCGCGGGATCGCCGCGCGGGTGTTGGCGGGCCAGTCGTGCAGGAGGATCACCTGGCCGCCGGTGAGCCGGCCGACCGCGGCGACGATCGCGTCGGTACTGGCGTTGTTCCAGTCCTGCGAGTCGACCTGCCAAAGGACCTCGGTGAGCCCGTACTTGGCCTCCACGGCCTTCACCGTGGCGTTGGTCTCGCCGTACGGCGGCCGGAACAGCCTCGGTGTGCCAGCACCGGCGTTCGCGATCGCCTGCTGGGTGCGGGAGATCTCCGAGTCGATGGCGGCCTGGCTCTGCTGGGTCAGATGCGGGTGCGTGTAGCTGTGGTTGCCGACCCACATGCCGGCGCTGACCTGGGCCCTGACGAGGGCGGGGTTGGCGGCGGCGTTCTGGCCCGTGTTGAACATGGTGGCCCTCAGGCCGTACTGCTTCAGGGAGTTGAGCAGAGCGGTCGTACCGCTGCCCGGCCCGTCGTCGAAGGTGAGCCCGACGTACCCGGAGCAGGCGGCGGCCTGAGCGGGGGCAGCGGCGGCGGGGACGGTGAGCGTGCCGGCGGCGGCCAGAGCGGCGGCGGCCAGTAACGGGAGGTGCGCCCGGCCCCGCATCACGACACCGTGATGGTGGAGCTGCCGCTGCTCTGGTAACCCTCGGTCGCGAGGATCATGTAGTACTTGAAGCTCCCCATCGGCATCCCGGCCCGGCCCCAGGCGTCGAAGTGGTTGCCGGTGGTGATGGAGCCGCCGGTCCGCCTCGACTGCCGCACGCTCCAGTACTGGTTGAAGGTCTTGTTGCCCTCCACGGACGGGGCGTTGTACCGGGTGGTCTGGTAGATGTCGTACGTCCCGCCGTCGCTGCTGACCGTGCCCTTGTACGTGCCGGTGGGCCGGTAGGTGCCCCAGTTGTCGACGACGTAGTACTCGACGAGCGGGTTCGAGGTCCAGCCGTACAGGGCGAGGTAGGCGTTGCCGGACGGGCTGAAGCTGCCGGAGTAGTTGACGGTCCTGCGCGAGCCGTTGCTCCAGCCCTTGCCGGCCACGAAGTTGCCGGTGTTGCGCCAGGAAGTGCTGTAGTTCCCGCCGGAGTTGAGCGTCATGGAGACCGTGCCCTGGGCGTCCGTCCAGAACGAGTAGTAGTACCCGTTGTTCGTCCCGGTCTGGTTCGTGGTGATGACCGTGGCGGCCTCGGCGGTGCCGGGCAGCGCGAGGGTGGCACCGGTGGCGAGGAGGAGGCCGCAGACGGTGCGGCGGGTGGGGTGTGCGGGGTTTGGGTTCATGGCCACAGTTTTGGTCTGCCCCTGTCAAGCGTCAACATTTTCGACAGATGTTTCGAATGATTCGGCCAGCGTTGAGCTGGCTGTTTTTGATCACTTGAGTGGGCGTTCCGGTCGGACTGGATGGGCTGTGTCCTCGAATGTTTCGAAGACCTTCCGGACGGCTGAGAGCGGCCTGGGGCAAAAGAAAAAGGCAGGGAGGTGAACCTCTCTGCCATGTTCAACCTATAGCGCACGTGGGGGCTTGCGGCAAGGCCCCCCTCGCGGCGCACACTTACCGGCCGTAGACCCCTCGGTCGACGACCACACCCCGGAGCTGCCGACTTGAATCCCCTGCCCACCAGCGTGTTCGACCTCCCCGACCGCCTCGCCGCCAAGGCCGACCCGGCGCTGATCGGCGCCGACGAGCGGCACTTCGCGGCCATCGCGGCGTGCCTGGAGCAGACGGTCGCCGAACTGTCCGCCACCCTCGCCGCCACCCTCAGGGCGCCCGGCGGCATCGGCCAGGAGGCGATGGACCGGGACACGGAGATCCACCGCCTCAGCGCCCGGCTGCGCACCCTGCGCCGCTTCGGCCTGGACCTGTGCCTCGGCCACATGGTCACCGCCGACGACGCCGAGCCCGTGTACGTCGGCCGGCTCGGGCTCACCGACAGCGAGGGCCGCAGACTGCTCGTCGACTGGCGCTCGCCCGCCGCCGAGCCGTTCTTCGGCGCGACCCACGCCAACCCGATGGGCCTGGCGAGCCGCCGCAGGTACCGCTGGACCAACGGCCGGATCGGCGACTACTGGGACGAGGTGTTCGTCTCCGACGACTTCGCCGGGCACCACGCCTCGCTCGACGACCAGTCCGCCTTCATCGCGAGCCTCGGCACCGACCGCTCGGAGCGGATGCGGGACGTTCTCGGCACCATCCAGGCCGACCAGGACGCCATCATCCGCGCCGGATCCCGGGGCGCGCTGGTCGTCGACGGCGGCCCCGGCACCGGCAAGACCGTCGTCGCCCTGCACCGCTCCGCCTACCTCCTGCACTCCGACCCCCGTCTCGGCCACCGCCGCGGCGGTGTGCTGTTCGTCGGTCCGCACCGCCCCTACCTGGCCTACGTCTCCGACGTCCTGCCCAGCCTTGGCGAGGAGGGCGTGCAGACCTGCGTCCTGCGGGACCTGGTGGCCGAAGGTGCCGCGGCCGGGGTCGAGACCGACCCGGAGGTGGCCCGCCTGAAGTCCTCGGCGGACCTCGTGAAGGGCATCGAGAAGGCCGTCCGCTTCTACGAGGAGCCGCCCACCGAGGGCATGACCGTCACCACCCACTGGTCCGACATCCGGCTCACCGCCGCCGACTGGGCCGAGGCCTTCGACGCGGCGGAGGGCGCCCCGCACAACGACGCCCGCGACCAGGTCTGGAACGAGCTGCTCACCATCCTGGTGGACAAGCACGAGGGCGACGCCCCGGAGGCGCTGCTGCGCAGGTCCCTGCGGCAGAACAGGGAGCTGCTCACCGCGTTCAACCGGGCGTGGCCGCTGCTGGAGGCCGCCGACCTGGTCTCTGACCTGTGGACGGTCCCGGCGTATCTGCGGCTGTGCGCCCCCTGGCTGGACCGGGACGAGGTACGCAGGCTCCAGCGCGCGGACGGCCAGGCGTGGACGGTGTCGGACCTGCCGCTCCTGGACGCGGCCCGGCAGCGCCTCGGCGACCCGGAGATCTCCCGCCGCAGGCGCCGTAACGAAGCCACCGTCGCCGCCGAACGCGAGCGCATGGCCACGGTCGTGGAGAACCTGAGTGCGGTCGCCGACGACGAGTACGGCATGGGCCTGGTGACGATGCTCCGCGGCGAGGACTTCCACCACGCCCTGGTCGACGAGAGCGCCCTGCACGTGGCCGACCCCGACCGGCTGGCCGGCCCCTTCGCCCATGTCGTGGTGGACGAGGCACAGGAACTGACGGACGCGGAGTGGCAGATGCTGCTGCTGCGCTGCCCGTCCCGCAGCTTCACGATCGTCGGCGACCGCGCCCAGGCGAGGCACGGCTTCACGGAGTCCTGGCAGGAGAGGCTGCGGCGGGTGGGCCTGGACCGGGTCGAGATGACCTCCCTGACCATCAACTACCGCACCCCGGAAGAGATCATGAAGGAGGCCGAGCCGGTCATCCGCACGGCTCTCCCGGACGCCAACGTCCCCACGTCGATCCGCAGCACGGGCACCCCGGTGACCTACGGCGACGTCTCGGACCTGCCCACCCTGCTCGACACCTGGCTGGCGACCCACCCCGAGGGCACCGCCTGCGTGATCGGCGACCCGACGTTCAAGCCCGTTCCCCGGGTCAGCTCCCTCACCCCGTCCCTCGCGAAGGGCCTCGAATTCGACCTGGTCATCCTGATCGACCCCCAGAACTTCGGCGAGGGCGTGGAGGGGGCGGTGGACCGGTACGTGGCGATGACGAGGGCGACGCAGCGCCTGGCGATCCTCACGAGCCGCTGAGGGCGCCGACGCGGGCGGGCTCGTGCCTTGCTCACGTCGGGTGCTCGGCGCACGCTGGTCGTATGGGTGCTCGGGAAGGCGGCCAGGAAGGTGGCCCTACGCTCATCACTTCCGTGCAGCGGGCCCTGCGGCTGCTGGAAGCGGTGACCACGCACGAGAACGGCGCGCCGGCGAAGCAGCTGGCACGTGAGACGGGACTCCCCCTGGCCACCGCCTATCACCTGCTGCGGACGCTGGTCCACGACGGATACGTACGGAAGCTGGACGACGGCGGGTACGTCCTGGGTGACAAGGTGCAGATGCTGCACACCAGCGGCCGCGGACAAGCGCTGCTCAGCCGCGTCCGTCCCACGCTCGCCGCGCTGCGGGACGAGCTCGCGACCGCGGCCTACCTCACCTTCTACGAGGAGGGGGAGATCCGAGTCGCCGAGATCGTCGACGGCCCACAGGCACCCCGTGTCGATCTCTGGGTGGGATTCGAGGACGCGGGGCACGCCACCGCACTGGGCAAGTCGGTGCTGCGGGAACTGGATGACGCCTCCCGCAAGGACTACCTCTCCCGGCACCCTCTCGCCGACCTCACCCCGCGGACCATCACCAGCCGCGCGGAACTGCTCCGACGACTCGACTCCTCACCCGTGGCCCCGGCCGTCACGGACCTGGAGGAGTACGCCCTCGGCACGGTCTGTGTCGCCGTGCCCGTCTACAGCGGGGACACGCTCGGCTCGCTCGGTGTCTCGCTGCGGGCGGACCGGCTCCCCCGGCTCGAGGGGATCCTGGCGCGGCTGATCCCGACCGCGAGTCGCGTGACCAGGGGGCTCTCGCTCACTATCTGAAAATCCTCTCCTTGTGACGCCCGAGCTCTACCTCTTTTCTGGATGAAAGGCATATTTATGCGGCCCCGCACAAGATGAGGACTACGGACCCAGCATGAGTCAGGCTCGAGACCATGGCGGCGACCACTGGCCGATACGGCCGTTCAGGAACCGAGTGCCCGGTCGTCCCGGGTCGGCGGCCCGCAAAGGTGTCGTCGCACAGCTGGCCGCCTACGCACCCGCCCTGCCCGCGCTGATCGTCTCCGTCGTCGTACTGGTCGACGTCCTGTGCGGAGCGGGAACGATCTGGCTCCCGCTGCTCGCGGCCGGCCCCGCGCTGGCCGCGACCACGGGTGGGCCCCGCGGAGTGCTCGGGGTCGGCCTCCTCGCCGCGGTGCTGGGCGCGGCACTGGGGAGCCGGGACGGCGTGCCGGGACATGAGCTGACGGCCGTACTGTCGGCCCTGGTCGCCGTCACCCTGGCGAGCGGCCTCGCCAGCGCGCTGCGCGCTCGTCGCGAACGGGTGCTCGCGGCCGTCCGCTCGGTCGCGGAGGCCGCCCAGCATGCGCTCCTCAGGCCCGTACCGGCGACTGTCGGCCCGTTCCAGGTGGCCGTCCGCTACAGCGCCGCGGCGGCGGAGGCCCGTATCGGCGGGGACTTCTACGCGCTGGTGCCCACCCCGTACGGCGTCCGGCTGATCGTCGGCGATGTGCGCGGCAAGGGACTGCCGGCCGTGGGCACCGCCGCACTCGTCCTCGGTGTCTTCCGGGAGGCCGCCTATGACGAGCCCGATCTCTTCGCCGTCGTCGGCAGGATCGAGCGGAGCCTGGCGCGCAACCTCGGTGCCGACGACTTCGTCACCGCCGTGGTCGTCGGATACCCGCGACCAGGCCGGCTGGAGGTGGTCAACTGCGGGCATGCGCCGCCGCTGCTGGTGCGTGGATCCGGCACCGTCGTGACGGTGGAGCCCGACCGTCCGGCCCCGCCCCTCGGGCTGCGCGCCCTCACGGACGAGATCCCGAGCCTCCAGGAGCTGGCCTTCGCCGACGGGGACCAGCTGCTGCTCTACACCGACGGGGTCACCGAGGCCCGCAACCAGGCCCGCGAGTTCTACCCGCTCGCCGAAGGGCTGGCCCGCCACGTGTCCGACGAGCCGGCCGACACGCTCACCGCGCTCCACGAGGAACTACTGGCACATGTGGGTGGCCGGCTGCACGACGACGCGGCCCTGCTCCTGCTCCGCAAACCGGCCGCATCACACCTGAACGAGGACCTGCTCAGCCCTGCCCGAGGTCGGTCTGCACCGGGAACGGTGCCACTGCCTTGAGGACCTACTCCTCGTGTGCCCGGGAATTCGGCGCAAGACAGTGAGGTTTCCTCCGATATGAGCGATCAGAGCGCCAATGCCGGTTTCGCCGCGCCCCAGGGCGAGTCGATGCGGGCGCTGCTCGCGGCCGACCGGGTCGGCACGCTGCAGCAGATATCCGCCCTCAGCCGCGAGTACGAAGGGATCGTCGAGGCGAACGCACTGGTGGCCATTGACGACGAGCACGACCCGGAGGGCGCGAGCACGGCCTTCGAGAGGGCGCACGTCGCCGCCCTGTTGTCCCAGGCACGCGAGCATCTGAACGATCTGGACCGCGCCCTGGAACGGTTGGAGAGAGGCGACTACGGACGCTGCGAGCAATGCGGTGAGCCGATCCCCACGGAGCGCCTCGAAGTCCGCCCGGCGGCGAGAACCTGCGTGCGCTGCGCGTCCGTAACTCGTTGAAGGATCAGGACTCCGTGCCGGACTCCTGGGAGAAGAAGGTGATCAGCGTGGCGGTGCCGTCCTTGTCGACCGTCCGGACCGCCGGCTCGGGAGTGTCCTGCGTGGCGACGTCGATCTCCGTCGGGTGCGACACCAGGTGCCGCAGGACGACGGGGTGGCGCGGCGACTGTCCGCCGACGGAGACGGCCACTACGTCGTCCTTCGGGTCGTACACGATGGTGGTGAAGGGCAGCCGGTTGGCTTCGTACTGGTGCCCGACCTCGGGGTCCAGTACCTCGATGGTGACGAACTCACCTTGGTGTTCCTCGGTCACCTGATTGAGGGCGGTCTCCCAGGCGCTGCGGTCGAGCGTTTCGGTGCCGGCCATCGTCGTTCCTCCTCCGGTGGCAATCTGCTCTCCACACGACGCTAGGCACAGCCCTGACCGACCGCCTGGGCCTGACAGGTCAAGCCGCCCGGCCCTGATGAACCTGCCTGGACGAGTCCGGGCCCGCTCCCGCTGATGTCGTCGACTGGCGCGGAGGCCGGCCAGAGCCGCTGATGTACGCCCCCGTCCAGCGCCGGACTTCGTTGCTGTACAGCGGCGCGGCACCGTCGCTCCTCCTGGGTCCCGCATCAGATCCGACGCCTTGCGGGCGGTCACCGCCCCGGTGACCTGTGCGACGGCTGTGACGTGTCTCACTGGAACTCGCCCGCGCCGTGCGTCAGTTCAAGGCGTGACCACAGATATGCGAACCCGGGTCCGAAACGGAGATCCGGACGCCTTCGCGGAACTCTTCGACACGTGCGCCCGCGCGGTGTACAACCACGCCTTCCGGCTGACCGCCGACTGGTCGCTGGCCGAGGACGTGATGTCGACGACCTTCATGGAGGCGTGGCGGCGCCGGGCCTCGGTCGAGGCCGAAGGCGGCTCGCTGCGGCCGTGGCTGCTGGGCATCGCCACCAACGTCGCCCGCTCCCACCACCGCAGCAACCGCCGCTACCGCCAAGCGGCGAGCGCCGCGGCCGCCGCGCACGCCGCCGAGGAACGGGTCGAGGACCACGCCGAGGAGACCGCCGGACGCCTGGACGACCGACGCCGTATCGCCGCCACCCTCGCCGCTCTCAGCCTGCTCAAGCGCCCCGAGCGCGAGGTCCTGACGCTGTGCCTTTGGGAGGGGATGGAGTACGCCGAGGCGGCCCGCGCCCTCGGCATCCCGGTCGGCACCGTCCGCTCCCGCCTCTCCCGCGCCCGCGCCAGGCTGCGCAAGCTCGCCGACGCACAACTGCTCGAAGAAAAACGGGAACCCACCCGCACGAACCGGCAGATAACAGGAGATCGCGGATACGCGGTCCGGTCCGCACAGGAAGGAAACCGATGAACGCCAGCCCCTCCCACCGGCCCCACCCGGCCGAGTGGACGGAGACGCAGAGTCTGCTGCCCTCCGCCGAGCGGGATCTGCCGGCGGGCCGCCACCAGTTCCACAAGGAGCAGATGATGGCCCGGATCCACGAAGACCTCCGCACCCCCTCCCGTACGTCCGGTACCTCCCCGGCCGCGCCCGTGAAGCGCTCCAACCCGTTCCTGCGCCGTACGATCCTCCTGCCCGCCGCGGCCTTCGCCCTGGCCGGCGCGGTCGTGGGCGGCCTCGCCCTCACCGGCGGCGGGGCGGACGACGGCAAGACCGCCCTGGCCACCGGCCCCGCACTGACCACCAGCATCGGCGTCGCCGACCCCAAGGGCGCCCCCCAGCTCCTCGAACGCATCTCCCTCGCCGCCGCCGACACCTCCGCGCCCACCCCGCGCAAGGGCCAGTACATCTACATCGCCTCGAAGGTGGCCGACACCTACATCAAGACCGTCGGCGACAAGAGCGAGGCGGTCAGCAACGAGCTGCACTCCCGCCAGGTCTGGAACTCCCTCGACGGCAGGGACGGCTGGCTGATCGAGGCCGGCCAGACGAGCGACAAGGGCATCACCCTGAAGAGCGACACCCCGTTCAGCGGCGCCTACAACGCCCTGGCCGCGCTGCCGACCGACCCCGACACGCTGCTCCAGCGGATCTACCGCGAGTCGGACGCCGTCCGGGACCCCGAAGTCCCGCGCGACCAGGCCGCCTTCGTCGCGATCGGCGACCTGCTGTTCGAGAGCTACCCGCCCGCCGAGGTCGGCGCCGCCCTCTACAAGGCCGCGGCCAAGATCCCCGGCGTCGTCTCGGTGGATGACGCGGTCGACGCCACGGGCCGGCACGGGGTCGCGATCGCGCGGGAGGACGCCGGCGAGCGCACCGAGTGGATCTTCGACAAGAAAACCCTGCGGTTCCTCGGTGAGCGCATCGTGGTGGTCAAGGCCACGGCGGGCGATCCCCTCAAGGTCGGTACCGTCACGCACACCAGCGCCATCACCGAGCGCGCGGTCGTCGACGCCGCCAAGCAGGTCCCCGGTCAGGTGAGCTGAATGCGCGACAGGACCACAAGCGCCTCGCTGGCCGCCCTGCTGGTGGCGGGGCTGATGACGGGCGTCTCGGTGGCCGCCACGGGCTCCGGCCTCGGCGTACGGACGCAGGACACCGCCACCGTCGCGGCGCCCGGCAGCACCGCCTCCGGCGCGCGGACCACCAACTCCGCCTCCCCGTCCGGCCGGTACGTCACCCTCCTCACCGGCGACCGGGTCCGGCTGGACGCCCGGGGTCGGGTGACGGGCGTACGGCGGGCCCCGGGCCGTGAGCACGTCCCGGTGTCCGTGCGCGGCGTGGGGGGCGATCAGTACGTCGTTCCCGCCGACGCCGCCGCCCTGATCGGCCAAGGCGTCCTGGACATGCGGCTGTTCGACGTGAGCGGCCTGATACGCGCCGGTTACGACGACACCCGGCGCCGCACGCTCCCGCTGATCGTGTCGTACAAGGGCAAGCCCGCCGAGCGCAGGAGCACCCAGAAGTCACTGGTCGCGGACGCGGACGCCACCGTGCGCCGGGAACTGCCCAGTGTGGCGGGCGCCGCGATCACCGTCCCCAAGGCCGGGGCCGACGACATGTGGCAGGCCCTCACGGAGGAGCAGGGAGTCGCGCGGGTCTGGCTGGACGGCCGGTTCAAGGCGTCGGCGGACGAAGGCGGCGCGAAGGCCGAGGAGTTGGGCAGCGGCGTCGCGCAGATCGGCGCCCCGGCAGCCTGGGCCGCCGGGTACGACGGCAAGGGCGTCAAGGTCGCCGTCCTGGACACCGGCGTCGACACCACACACCCGGACCTCGCCTCGGCGGTGACGGCAGCGAAGGACTTCAGCGGCACCGGCAGCACCGACGACATGGCCGGCCACGGCACGCATGTCGCGGCGACGGTGGCGGGCTCGGGAGCCCGCTCCGGCGGGCGCTACAAGGGCGTCGCACCCGGCGCGAAGATCCTCAACGCCAAGGTGCTGAACGACGACGGCGAGGGCACCGACTCGTCCGTCATCGCCGGCCTGGAGTGGGCCGCCGGGCAGGGCGCCAGGGTGGCCAACCTCAGCCTGGGCCAGACCGACACCCCGGGGGAGGACCCGGTAGAGGCGGCGGTGAACGCCCTCTCGAAGAGCACCGGCATGCTCACCGTCGCCGCGGCCGGCAACGAGGGCCCCGACGCCGGAACCGTCGGCTCCCCGGGGGCCGCGGAGTCGGCGCTCACCGTGGGCGCCGTCGACGGCGAGGACCGGCTCGCCGACTTCTCCAGCACCGGCCCGACCGCCGACAGCGCGCTGAAACCGGACCTCACGGCGCCGGGCGTGGACATCGTCTCGGCGAGGGCGGCGCACGGCCACATGGGCGACCCGGCTGCCGACGGCTATGTCTCCATGTCCGGTACGTCGATGGCGACGCCGCATGCCGCGGGGGCGGCCGCGATCCTCGCCCAGCGGCACCCGGACTGGACCGGCGCACGGATCAAGCAGGCGCTCACCGCGTCCGCCACCCCGACCACCGGCGCGACCGTCTACCAGCAGGGGACGGGCCGGCTCGACGTGTCCCGGGCACTTCAGGGGGCGGTGGCGAGCGAACAGACTTCCGTGTCCTTCGGCAAGCAGCTGTGGCCCCACACCGACGACCGGCCGGTCACCCAGCACATCACCTACCGCAACGACGGCGACCACCCCGTCACCCTTGACCTGACGGCCGGCGCGACCGGCCCTGGGGGCAGCACGGCCCCCGAAGGCCTGTTCACGCTGAGCACCCCACACCTCACCGTCCCGGCGGGCGGCACCGCCGGCGTCGACCTCACCGCGGACACCCGCGTCGAGGCGGCGAACGGCGCCTACTCGGGCACGCTGGTCGCCACCGCGCGGAGCGGCGCCGACCCCGGGGCCGTACGCACGGCCTTCGGCGTCGTACGCGAGGCCGAGGCATACGATCTCACCCTGAAGTTCCTCAACCGCGGCGGCAAGCCCGTGAGCGCTCCGCTGACCGAGATCCTCGGGTACTCGGGCACGTACTGGACCACGAACCTCCAGGACTACGAGCAGATCTCCAAGGGCGTGTACCGGGTGCGGGTCCCGCGCGGCGACTACGTCGTGGACACCGTGCTGGAGGACGCCGAGGGCACCTCCGCGCTGGTCCGGCCCCGGCTCTCCCTCACCGGGGACACCACGGTCGTCTTCGACGCGCGCAAGGCGAAGCCGGTCGGAATCACCGCGCCGCAGGGCGCGAAAATGTCCGACGGCCAGCTCAACCTGGCCGTGGGCACCGGGAACACCGGGCGCGCAGCGCACAACAGCACCCTGTTCTGGGGGACGTTCAAGAACCTGCGCACCGCGACCCTGGGTCCGGCCGCCCCGGCCGGCAGGCTCAGCACACAGCTCGGCGGCCTGTGGCAGAAGGGCAGCACGACCTACCACCTGCTCCACAACCTGCCCGACCGCTTCCCCACCGGCTATCGGCACACCACGCGCATGACCGAACTGGCCCTGCTGAAACGGAACTTCGGCTCGTCCGCCGCTCACAGCAAGGGCATCGTCAACGTCCTGTGGAGTGGCCCCACCCTGTCGCTGGGCACGGTGAGCGACCCCTTCCCGCTGCCGACGACCGCGAAGATCTACGTCACCACGCCCAAGGGCTTCAAGTGGACGGCCAACCTGGGCCAGCGAAACGCCTCCGGCGACGACGACGTCTTCTACGGCACGGAGAGCGCGAGGTCGTACCAGGCGGGCCGGACCTACGCGGCCACGTACAACGTCGGCGTCTTCAGCCCGATCACCGGCGGCCCGTACGGCGCACGACGCGACGGCGACACCCTGAACCTGTGCGTCCCCGACCTCGCCGACGGGGCCGGCCATCCCGCCTCCTCCGTCGCCAAACGCCACACCACGGTCACCGCGGACGGCAGCACCCTGCTCGACAACGACGGCGACCTCTGCCAGACCGTGGAGAAGCTCCCGCCCGCCCCGGCCCGCTACACGATCCGCACGAACCTGACCCGCCCGCCAGGCGTGGCCACGACCACGCCCCGCCTGACAGCGGCCTGGACCTTCACCTCCACCCCGTCCGACTCCGCCCCCCTCCCCCTCTCCACGGTCCGCTTCCACCCGAAGCTGACCCCGACCGGCGCGGCCCCCGCAGGCCGCCGCACCACGATCCCCCTCTCCCTCCAGGGCCCGGCGGCCACCGACCTGAAATCCCTGACGGTGAAGGTCTCCTACGACGCCGGCAAGACATGGTCCCCTGCCCCGGTGACCACCACCCACGGCAAAAGGACCCTCACCCTGACCCACCCGGAAAACGCCCGCTCGGTCTCCCTCAAATCCACCCTGACCGACACCAAGGGCAACACCTACGCGGTGACGATCCTGAAGGCATACCTCCTGACCTGACGGTCACGCATCCCGCGGATCACTTCACCGCCACCGACCGAGACACACGTCTTCGTCGATCGGGCGGGCTCGTAGTGGCATGGATGTGGCACGGTGCCTGAAATGGCCAAGGGCCAGCCTGGGAGGAAACCCCTCCTGAGCTGGCCCTTCTACCCGTGCCCCCGGCAGGATTCGAACCTGCGACACCCGCTTTAGGAGTTCGATTTACACCCGCCCCTGATGCCATCGTTGGCTGATCCGGCGGCCGTCCAGGACCGCAGCTGTGTGCCGCCGTCCGGGCTGGTTGATGTCAACGTTGGATGTCAACGGAACAGCTCCGGAACTGGGCAGACCTCCAGCGGTTCGGCCGGCCGGTCCGCCCACTGCCACCAGGTGTGCCGACCAGCACACCGCCACAGAGAGCGGCAGGTCCTCCGGCCGTCTTCGTCTCGTTCAGTCAGCACGAGACCACCGGACTCCAAGGGCTGGCTGCACTCAGGACACGCCGGGGCGTCGTCGGTCATGCGGCGCACCCTAACGGAGCGACCTTTTCGTCCCGAACTACTGGCTGGAGGGGCATTGAGAGAAGAAGACGTCGAGGCGCCGGCCGCAGAGCGCCTAGCGCTCCGGCGGAAGCCCGCGAGCCCCGGTCCGCTTCGTGCCCTTCAGTTTCGCACCGGTCAGCTTGGCGCCACGGAAGTCCGCGTTGGTCAGGTTCGCGTAAGCAAGGTCCGCGCCACGAAGATCCGCACCGTTCAAGAGCGCATCGCTAAGGTTCGCGTGACTCAACTTGGTGTTCCGAAGATCCGCGCCCTCCAGGTAGGCGAACGTCAGATCCACACAATCCGAGAACCCTTCCTCGTCCGCTGGATCAAGCGGAAAGCGCCCACATGTCATATCTGCTCCGCGAAGGTTCGCATCCGTGAGTTCCGCTTGGGTGAGGCGCGCCGCCCACAGTTGCGCACCGCTGAGGTTGGCCCCTGCAAGGAAGGCACTCCCTAGGTTCGCGTAGGCCAGGGACGCCTTGTGGAGGTCGACGGTGCGGCGGGCGCGCAGGTCGAACACGCCGCTCAGATCGGCATGGCGAAGATCTGCTGCGTCCAGATCCGCCCCAGGGAGTTCGATGGGAGCCTCGCCGGGGAGCCTGAGGCCGCGGAGATCGGTTCGGCTCAGGTTGATAACTGCCCCCCGGTCGCGGTCGGGGCGGCGTCTGGCCAGCGTGGCGATCGCTGCGGTGACATCGGCGCTTGGTTTGTGCGCGTCGGGAACCTCATCGAGCGGCTCTTTCAGGCTCTTTGTACTGGACCCGGCGTGCCGCTGCGCGAAGGCCGCCAGCACGGAGACAACCGCGGGTTGGTCGCGGTCGGAGTCCTGCATGATGCGCTGCAGGGCGTAAATGCCGCCCAGTCGGATGTCCAGGGACTCCGATCCCAGATTGCCGATCGCCGCGTTGAACCTACCGGTGATGTGCCCTTGTTCGGCGATCTGTAGCTCCTTGCTGGCCTGTCCGACCTGCATCCAGGTGAACAGCAGCGCGCCCAGAGCTGCGATACCCGGCAGGCTGGCCGCGATCAGAGTGATCCACTGAATCCGGTCTGGTCCCTTGGACCGGCGCGTCTTCGAACCGCCGTGCTGCTGTCGGCGGCCAGCACGGCGGCGAGCGGTTCGGCGAAGCCGATCGATGCTTTTTCCAGCCACCTGCTCATCGCATCCCGCAGACCCAGCGTCAGCAACTCCTACTGCTCCAGGGCGACCACCATCACGACCAGGTCTAGTCGAAGAAGCCCAGCGCGTTATCCGACTCGCACTGCGGGCACGGCTTGACCCGTCGGCGAGCGCGCGCCGGTCCTCGCCCCGGCTGATGCCCGTTGATCGTTTCCCAGCGTTCCAGCAACCGCCGACGTGGACGTACACCATGTCCTGCCCGGACAGGCCGCGCTCGATCAGTCAGTCAGGCGGCGCTGGCCGGGCCTGGATGCCGCGCTGGCGCTCCGCCTCCCGGCGCTCAGCGTCTGCGATCTGCCGTCGGACTCGATCGAAGGTGAGGACGAGCCAGTCTTCAGGGTGCGGAGAGGAGGTAGATCAGGTGGCAAGTCGTTCACACGTTCGGGTTTAGGGGGGTGGGCTCCCCACCGGCACTAGGCGGGGCAGTGTGACGAGGAGGCGCCTATGGTCGATGACCTGCAAAGGCTCGCGGTGTCCCGCATGTCTCGCTCTTCCCTGGGAAGCCTGCCGAACCCACCCGTACGCCGCGACAGTTTTGCAGGTTACGAGTCACCTACGGCGGTGCGCGGCCTACCTGTGGCGCCTCCGGGAAAGCCTCTGCGAACCGCACTACCCCAAGTGTTCGTCACTGATGTCCGTTACTTCTTCTTGCCCTGGGTCTTGTCGGGGATCTTGGTGAGCTGGGTTTTTGCTGGTCGGGGGCGGTGGGATCGTGCGCCTGGTGGTCGTCGTTGGTCGTCATTGGCCACTGTCGAGCGACCTCGGACGGCCCAGAGACGGCCCAACTCCGCCGCACTCGCTTGACAGCCGGCACCCTCGATGCGCCCCGTCTGAACCTCAGCCGACGACAGCCAGCCACGACGGTGGGTGCGCCGACGGACCACGCACGCGTGTGTCTCGCTGCACCTCCACCGGCCTTAGCCACGCTGCCAATGCCGTCGACCAGAGCGGGCCACGACGGCCGGGCCGCTACGACGATGCCTGAGCCATCAGCTTGGGGAGCTCGGGTTTTTCAGGGGCGATTGCTGGGCTGACCTGTGGCGGATCGGTGCTCCAGAACTGGGGGTTCTCGAATGATGGGCCGAAGTGCGGGACTTACATCCCGCATGATCCTGAAAGCATGTCCGGCCGGATTCGCGTTCATCCGCCGGCGCCCACATACGGCCGACGGCTAGATCCTCGGCCTGGCTCACAACGTGGCCGCCGTCTGCGACGGAGCGTTGGGGTTCGGAGGTGAGCAGTTGCTCGCCCCGCTGCTTTTGCCAACTGAACTCACCGTGCTCGCCATGGTTCCGCATAATGAGGTTGGCGCATACCCTTATGCCCGCAAACCAGTCAGAGCATCCAAAGTGCGGCGAACGTCATCGTGCCCCTTGCCCAGTTTTTCAGACTGCGAGTTAGCGATAGCCTGCAGTTCTTCCCGGCAAGATGGACCGGTTAGGGACCCATCAGCATAGCTTGTCAGTGCGAGCCTCCTACGCAATGAGAAATATTCTCTGCTTCCATCCTCCGAAGTCTCCATGAGAGCTTTGAGTGTAATCACCGCCTCGGAAAAATCGCCATGCTGAGTAAGAATGTACGAGATGCACTGCAAGTTCTTTCTTAGTTCCGGTACGCGACACCAATTCTTTAGAGCATCTTGCCCGAACTGGAATATCCTTTTTGCGGTATCGACTGCCTCTTCGTGTCGACTGCCCTCTTGAAGCAATACGTGGGTAAGGCAGTGAAGTTCTACAAGCACGCGCTGGTCGTTAGACGCATCGGCCTTGGCCAGCCGAAGATCCAGGACTTCTCGAATGGTGACCTCTGCTGCTTCTGAATTCCCCAGCTCCTCTAGCAAGTCGGCATACTCGTGACGAATCGTGAGCAGCTCATCGTCATCCTGGTCCCGTTCTCGCGCTAGAGCGTGAATTGCGTCATGCAGAGTTTCTGCAGAGTCGGCAGGTCTTCCTTGCTTTCGGAGATTCGTAGCCAAGCATTGCCGCATCGAGTCGCAAAGAGATTGACCTTCCGTCGGTATGTGATCCAAAATTCCAATGATCTTTCTGTACAGCGCCTCTGCTTCTTCGTAACGCTCTTTACTGTCAAGCCAGTGAGCCAAATGATGGAGAACGAAGAGTCCCACTTGATCGAGTGACTGGACAGTTGACACGACACCATGCAGAGCCCCCCATTCTGAATCGGCACGTTTTTCCCCTCCCTTCTGTTCCTCAATACACTGAGCCAGTGATACGTGCGTCATCAAGGTATAGGGGTTGTCAGCACCCAGCGCCTGCTGGCGCCCTGATAGCGTTTTACGGAACTCTCTCTCTGCTTCCTTGTGTCGGCCTGCCTCGTCCAGCTCCGCAGCCCAGTTGTAGTGACTCATCAAAGTTTCAGGATCTAGTGCGCCAAATAGACGGAGTTGGGTTTTATAAGTGGACTGGAACTCCATTAGCTGTGCAGTACCAGTCAAACACGCCAACGCGTATCGATGTCTCACTGCCAAGTGAAGTGGATGATCTTCGCTAAGTTCCGCCGCCAAAACCTTGAGCGGTTTGGCCAATTCTTCTATATTACTCCTGACAGTGAAGGACATGTATGAGAAATTACGCAAACCGGATCTGATCAACGCCTCTACGGCCTCTTTGTCGGGCAGGGGTTCGCGGACGAGCCTCATGATGTGAGGGTGGAGCAGGCTCCACCAGTACTGATTCTCCAAGTCCTCGGGGTCCCGCTGTGCCGCTTTCTCGATGAGCTCCACGGTTGTGCGCGCGATCGCTGAAATGGCCGAAGTGTCTGCATTTGAGAGATGCAGCTTGTTAATTTCGAGTACCAGCTTGTGTACTGTTATATGCGGCTGTGAATCAGGTGACCCATACGTGGCCTCAGAGATTTCCAATAGGCTTAGCGTGTTAAGAGCTTGAATCACGAGTTCAAGGCGGTCGACGGTGAGGCCGAGCGGGAAGGCTCCATGCTGAATTAGTGCATCAATGTCGAGAATATCGACAGGGATTGGCTCAACGGAGAAACAGGACAGCATTCTCATGAACGTGCGCGCCTCTGGGAATCCCTGAGCCTCCAAAAGGTCGAGGCTAATTTCCCAGGTGCGGCTAATCAGCTGCCTGTGAAGTTCCTCGGTCTCGCTATTGTCAAGCCGTCCTTGGCTTCCTCGATCGAGAAAGTTAATCCCAGTATCCCGAAGAGCGGCTAGATAGGAAGTAAAGTTGCGGGTGCGGCCTTGACCTCGATTTAGCAACCCGGGTCCTCTTGAAGTGCGACCTAGGTAGGATCCGGCCAGTCGCAAAGCCAGAGGAAGGCCACCCAATCTGCTTGCTAGTTGCTGAGCATCCTCTCGTGATCCAGCATTCGCAGCCAGATCCAACAATATGTCCGCACCGTCGATCGAGGAAAGCTCTTCAACAGGGTGACACCGAGCGATATTCCCCCAGATGTCAGAATCACTCAAACGTGTCGTAACGATAGTTAGCCCGCTGCGGCTGGGGCGAATCCACCCTGTTCCGTCTCCAGGATTTCCCCCTGGCCTACTCACTAGGCCAGCTTCGTCCACATCATCGAATACCAGCACCCAGGGTGTGAGTGACGCGTGGAGAAGCCTCCAAATGAAATCGGGACCACTGCCGAGCGTTTGCCAGGCTTCTTCTATTTCCTCCCGTGAGGCACCAAGTGTTCGCGCAAGCTGGCGCATCGCGCTCCCGAAATTCTGCTTAGTGGCTTTCACCCAATAAACTTCATAGCCGCGAGCGCGAGTCTCCTTCGCCACGCTCAACGCTAGCGTTGTTTTGCCGCACCCACCCATTCCGTGGAGCACTTGCACTTCATCCGGGAGTTCCGCTAGCGAGTGAGAGAGTCTTTCAATAATCGTTTTCCGACCCCTAATTTGCGAGGGGAGATTTCCAATTGGAGGCTCAAGAGAATTGGAGGCCGGGTTTATCGGTGAACGCTCAATTGCGGTAATGCTGGAATGTCTATGGGTGCCAGCGGGGTCTTTCGTCGTGTTATTTTTCCGCTGATTTACTCGCCAGCCAGCCTCGGCGTTCTTAGCTTTTTCCTGTCGGGATACCCATTCGCTGTTGTATGGGAGGCCGCACGTTTGAATAATCCGTTTCAACGTTTCGGTGCTAGGCACTCTCCGACCGCTAAGAGCATCGGACAGCGTGCTCAGGGTGACTCCCGAGTCTTGAGCAAGGTGAGTGGCAGTGCGATAACCGGCCGCGAACATGATCTCCCGTAGCCGCTCAGCAAGATCACGAACGACTTCAGGGCTGGTCGGGTCCACCGGGCTCAGTGTGCGGCTCAAGGCTGGCGCCCCTCTCGGCCTGTCCGTTCCTCGAACTTCGATTATCCGGGGCTTGCCCCAGCTATCGCAATGAATCTTCGCTGATACTCCAACGCCACTGCTGAAGTTTCAGTGCCTCCCCTACCAAGGTGATGCAGGTCAGCGCCGTGCTGGCCGCAGAAGGAGGTCTGGTGTGGAAACAGTGCGGATGATCATCGAACATGCGCCCGAGATCAATCTGATGTGGAAGCTCACTGAGGCAATCGTTGGAGCGGTGAGGCTCGCCATGCGTGTCAGGGATGCGTCTCGCAAGCGCCCTGAGGATGTTGCGGACAGTGGTGTCCGTACGGGCTCTCGACAGTGAGCATTGTCGCGAGCGTGGCCACGTCGGTCGGCGTAGCGGCTTTGGGGTGGCGCTGCTTTGGCGCAAGTGATCATGGCCCCGTAAGCTTCCGGCGCGTCGGGCAGTCTGTGGACCTGCCCGCTAAAGCACGACGTTGGGG
>NZ_JBHUXV010000152.1:0-19844 GCF_042669125.1 Streptomyces sp. NPDC057253
CGCAGACCGCCCGGGGCGGGCGGTCTGCGCGAGAGGTTCAGGCGAGCTTCGCGTCCAGTGTGATCGGTACGGCCTTCAGGGCCTGGCTGACCGGGCAGTTGGCCTTGGCGTCGGCCGCGGCGGCGGCGAAGCCGTCCTCGTCGAGGCCCGGCACGGTGCCCTCGACGGTGAGGTGGATGCCGGTGATGCCCTCGCCGGGCTGGAAGGTGACGTCGGCCGAGGTGACGAGCTTGGTGGGCGGGGTGCCCGCGCCGTTCAGGGCGTGCGACAGCGCCATGGAGAAGCAGCTGGAGTGCGCGGCGGCGATCAGCTCCTCGGGGCTGGTCTTGCCGTTGGCGTCCTGCGAGCGCGAGGCCCACGTGACCGGCTGTGCCTCGATGGCACCGGAGGAGTCGAAGTTGACGACACCGCTCCCCTCGAGGAGGTTGCCTTCCCAGACGGTGTGTGCGGAGCGCGTGGTAGCCACGATCAGTCCTTTCCTGTGGTCCCGCTGACGGGGAGTGCGGGATCCATCCGATCACACTACGGCTCAGCTCACCCGGAAGACCGGTCCGCGTGCGGTGAACGGCAGTCTGGCACCCTGCGGGATCAGATAGGCGTGCTCGCGCCGCACCCGCAGGACGTCGCACCAGCCGTCGGTGATCACCAGCACGGGCGCGCCCGCGGGGAAGTCGTCCGCGCGGTGCAGCAGGTCGATGCCGGGCTGGAGGACGGTACCGCCGCGGCCGTGCACCCGGACCCGCTGGGCGATCTCGGTCACGGGCAGATAGCCGGCGTCGTGCGGGGCGGCGTCGCAGAACACGACCCGGGCGGCCGGTACGTCCCGGGCCTCGGCGTAGGAGGCGATCGCACCGAGTGCCTTGCCGAGCAGGGTGGTGCTCATGGAGCCGGAGGTGTCCAGGACGACGCCGAAGGTGCAGCGGGCGATCTCCTCGGGCGGGAAGTACCGTCCGGCGCGCGGGATGTCGGGGGTGGCCGACTGGCGGCGCGAGGGACGGGCGTAGGACCGCAGGGGCTGTGGGCTCGGCACGAACTCGTCGAACCAGCGGGCGAGTTGCGCGTCCCAGGGCAGGGGCGGATGGCTGAGCGCGCGGATCTCCTCGACTAGCCCGCCGGGCAGGAAGCCGCGCTCCTGCTGCTGGTGCAGGTCGAGGCCCCGGGCCAGGCCCCGGCGGTAGAACTCGTCGAGGTCGACACAGTCGCGCGGCGGCCCGAGCGGGCCGCCCAGGAGGTCGCCGACGCCCTTGCCGCGCAGGGTGGCCAGCCGGCGCATGCGGCGCAGGTCGCCGGCGATGCGGTCGTAGACCTCCTCGGCGGACAGGCCGGCCAGCTGCGGGTCGTGGAGCAGGCCCTCGGGCATGGTGCCGATCTGCATCTCGCTCAGCCAGCCGTTGATGACGTAGTCGCAGGCGACGTTGAAGAGGTAGGGGTCGCGGGTGCCGCAGCGGTCGCCGTGGCGCAGGGCGGCGTGCAGCATCTCGTGGGCGAGGATGAACCGCCATTCCTCGTCGTCGAACTGGCGCACCGGGTTGATGTAGATCTCGGCGGCCTCGGTGTTGACGGCGGCGATCGCGATGCCGTGGGCGCGGGCGAGTTCCGCGTCGGCGACCAGCTTGATGCCGGCCGCGATGCCGCCGAGCAGCGGGTAGGAGGAGATGAACCAGCTCAGGGCCTGCTGCCAGGGGCGCAGCGTGGGCGCCTCGCCGTCGAGCGAGTCGCGGCGGCCGCCCGCCATGTCCATCGCGGCGGACACGGTCCGGGTCAGGGCGGTGGCGAACGCCAGCTGGTGGTCGGGCGGCGGGGACCAGCGCGACCACCGCAGCAGCACCTGGTCGGGGTCGGGGCCCGCCGTGCCGCCGTGTTCGTGGACGGCGGGGATGCCGTCGCGGCGCCAGCGGGCGGCGAGCTGCTCCTCGTCGCCGTCGGGGTAGGAGGCGGGCAGGTGCCCGGGGGTCTCGCCGATGCCGAAGCCGAGCAGGAAGCGGTTGACGACCAGGCAGCGGGCGGCGAGGTCGTGGCGGTCGGGCGGGGTGCGTGCCCCCTGGGCGGCCGGGACATGTCCGAAGCCGAGGTGGAGGACGGCGTGCGCGAGCGCCCACGCCCAGGCGCCGGGCTCGGCGAGGCGGGAGGGATGGGCGTGCAGGGTGCCGTTGGAGTCGACGACCACGAGTCCGTCCCGGGGCGCGTACACGCACTCCTCGTGGCGGCAGACGTCGAACTTCACGGCGGCGAGCGCCGGGTTGGCCTTGAGCAGCTGCATCCCCGCGGCGAACGCCTCGCCCGCGAGGTCCCTCTTCTTCTTCGCGGGACCGCGGCTCACCGCCGCGCCTCCACCAGCCGGGGCATGTCCCGGGCCGCCTCGACGAGGAACCAGGACGGCAGCACGGGATTCCCGTCGGCGTCGGAGGCGATCACGGTCTGGGCCACCTCGACGGAGATCTCGGCGAGTTGGACGAGCAGGGACTTGGCGCGGTAGGCGGTCTGCCGGCCGTTCGCCGACATGTGCTCCTTGCTGACCGGGAGTTCCTTGATCAGGCGGCCGCGGAAGGACTCGGCGAGGTAGTAGAGCAGATCACGGTCCTCCAGGCGGTTCGGCCAGCGCGCCTCGCCCTTGAGGATCGCCTCGATGCCGAACCGGCTGCGCACGACCTTGACGTAGCCGCAGAACGCGGTGGCGTGCCGGGGGGTGAGCGTGCCGTGCGCGAGGACCTCCAGGGTCTCCTCGTCGAGGTCCCGGCCGAAGGAGTGCAGCGCGTCGGAGAGCATGTGCCAGGAGCGGGGCGTGGAGAAGGGCTCCTCGGTCTTCGGCGGCTTGGACCACAGGTGGTCGGGGCGGTCGGTGAGGTGGTCGAGGATCCAGGGGTGGATGCCGTGCTCGCCGGCCCAGACCAGCCAGTCCTTCGCGGAGACCTCCAGGTGGACGTGGGTGAGGCGGTTGACGAGGGCGGAGGCGATGGGGCGGGCCAGCGCGTTGTCCGTGGCCCGGTTGCCGGCGCCGATGACGATGGAGCCCTCGGGGAGTTCGTAGTCGCCGATCCGGCGGTCCAGGATCAGCGAGTAGAACGCCTTCTGCACATCCGGGGTGGCGGCGTTCAGCTCGTCCAGGAACAGACAGTACGGTTCGTCGCGCGCGATGGACTCCGGCGGGCAGAACACCGACCGGCCGTCCCGGATCTGCGGCACCCCG
Source organism: Streptomyces sp. NPDC057253 (assembly GCF_042669125.1). Taxonomy (NCBI): domain Bacteria; kingdom Bacillati; phylum Actinomycetota; class Actinomycetes; order Kitasatosporales; family Streptomycetaceae; genus Streptomyces; species Streptomyces sp. NPDC057253. Next base: position 3,188 of record NZ_JBHUXV010000152.1, read on the forward strand.
ATGAGGTCCTCGGGCGCGAGCTGCGTACCGATGAGGCTCACGCACTCCAGGCCCAGCGAGGCGGCGAACTCCCGCACGAGGGAGGACTTCCCGATGCCGGGGGCGCCCCAGACGAAGACGGGCCGCACGGTGGCGAGGCCGAGGAGGAGTGCAGGGATACGAGAGGGCGTGACGGTGACGGCAGCCTGCAAAGCGGTGGCTCCAGAGAGTGTTCGAAAGGGGCAACTCGAACAGTGTCTGCGTCAGGCGAAATAGGCGCAGCTGATTTTCCAAGGGTGCCTGCACCCACCCAGGGGCGCGGGGAACTGCGCGACCAGCCCCCACCGGGCCCGCAGCCAGACAACTACGCGGCCTTCTCCTCTCGCGCAGTCACCGGTACTTGAGGACCCCCCGCTTCATCGAGCCACCGCCGCAGTACCTGATGAACCCCCTCCGCCCCGACCAGTCCCTCCGGCGGCGCCGACAGCACAAGCGGCGACAACAGGAACGGCTTCGCCTGCGCGCCCCCCAGCCCCCCGTGGGACCCGATCTGCTCCTCGAAGGCCAGCACCTCCCCCTCCGCCGGGTCGTACCAGGAGTTGACCATGATGTCGGCGGTGTGCGGGAAGGAGTGCGTGCGGCGCACCGCCTCGACCGCGCCGGGCCCGAAGTCGGCGAGCGGCCCCGGATTCTCGTCCAGTCGGTCGATCGGTATCTCCGTGCCGAACGGCCCGAGGACCACCCCGCCGTGCTCCTCGCTGCGCACCAGCAGGAATCCGATGCCGGGATGGTTGGCGAGCGTGGTCAGCAGGGCCGGGTGCCGGGCGTCGATCTCCTCCTTGCTCATCCGGTGGTGCACATCGGGGAAGGACACCAGCCCGAGGTTCCCGGAGGCCAGCACGATCGGCTCGGAGTTCCGGGCGGGCCGGTACCGCTCGCGGCCCTCCTTGCCCGGCCGGCGCAGCGCGGCCCGGACGGCGGCGCGGGCCTCGGCCCCGCTGTGGGTGCGCTCGGCCCTGCGCGGCACGGGCAGTCCGCAGCCGGCCCGGACCAGGTCGCCGAGGGTGAGGCCGTAGCGGGCGCGGAAGGTCTCGCCGGGGCTCTGGCCGTGGTCGGAGAGGAGGACGATCCGGTAGCGGCGCGGGGCGTGCTCGGCGACGTTCTCGATCAGTGCGAGCGAGCGGTCCAGGCGCTGGAGCACCTTGGCGGCGTCCCGGCTCGTCGGTCCGGAGTGGTGGGCGACCTCGTCGTAGGCCACGAGGTCGGCGTAGATCCCGGTGCGCCCGGCGAGCATGTCGCCCATGACGGCGGCGACCACGACGTCCCGTTCGACGACGGTCGCGAAGGCCCGCACGAGCGGGTACAGGCCTCCGCGGCCCACGCGCGGGCGCTCCTTGCGGACGCGGGCGAGGGTCGACTGGCCGATCTCGCGGCCGACCTCGGCGAAGAAGGACAGGGCGGTGCGGACGGCGTTGGCGGGGTCGGAGAAGTAGGCGAAGTAGCCCGCCCGGGAGCGGGTCTCGCGGCTGCGGCGGCGGGTGGCGATGGACAGGACGAGGGCCTGTTCCTCGGCGCCGCCGGAGAAGAGGTTGCCGCGGCTGGCCCCGTCCACGACGAGCAGCCCGCCGTGCCCCGCCCGCTGCACGGCCCGGCGCTGGAGTTCGACGGCGCTGGTGGGGCGGTTGCAGACCATCACCTCGCCGCGGTCCTTCTCGTACCAGCGGAAGGCGGGGACGTCGTGGTTGCTGCCGTGCAGGATGCCGAGCTGGCTGGCGCCGGTCTGGCTGGACCAGTCGGTGCGCCAGGGGGTGAGCCGGTGGGTGGGGCGCTCCAGCCACCGGGCGACGGTGGGCATCAGGCCCTTGCCGACGGCGGCGAGCAGGACGTCGTGGCCGACGCCGTCGAGCTGGAGGAAGAGCGTGCCGGGGGTGGCGGGACCGGGTGGGCGGCTTCTGCGGCGGCGGTCGGCGAGCCGGTAGAGCCGACGCCGGTAGGCGTCGTCGTCGCGCACGGCCAGCGCACCGCCGGTGGCGGAGGCCACGGCGGACATCACGGCGGCGACCACGACGGCGGTCTCGGGGGCCACCTCGCCCCGCCCCGACGGGTTGATCCGCAGGGCGAGCAGCAGCAGCGAGCCGTTGAGCACGAAGACCAGCAGCCCGAGGACGAGGGTGGGCACCAGCAGGAAGAGCCGTACGAGCAGCGGCCACACCAGGGCCGACAGCAGACCGAAGGCGCCCGCGCCGAACGCGGCGGTCACGGCGATCCGGGTGGCGCTGTCCCCGTCGGGGGACTGGAGCTGGAAGTCCGGCAGGATGCCGGCCAGCACGAGCATGGTGAGCGTCGAGACGGCCCATACCGTGACGCTCCGCCCGACCTGACTGGCCACCCGCCGCCAACGCCCCGCCACCACGCCCCGTACACCTCACGTCCTGGCCCGTCGTCGGTGCGGGCGCTGGGACCAGCGTGTCATACGGGTCGGACAGTCACCGTCCGTCGTAGCCCGCCGTCGGCATCGACAGCCTGCGGTGCACCCTGGCCTTCATCTGGGCGTCGTAGCGGGGCTCGGCGAAGCCCACCGTCTCCACCCGCACCCCGCGCCGGGCGCACTCGGCGACGAACTCCTCCACGGAGGACAGGGCGCTCTCCAGGACCCGGCGGCTCGGCGCGACGAAGAGGTCGCTGCCCGCCCGCACCCCGTCCCACAGCACGCAGTGGTCGGCCCTGAGCCCCCGCACCAGCAGTTCCCGCCGCACGGTGTACCCGCGCTCCGCGGCCCAGCGCGCGCACATCGCGTGCTGGCTGCGGGAGTCCACCAGGAAGGGGTCGGCGTCCAGCTCTTCCAACGGCGTCAGACTGGCGATCGCCGTGACACGGACCGGTCCCATGGTGTCCCCCTCACCTCCGGGTTTCGCCGCCGACCCTACTCCAGCCCGTAGGCTTCGGGGAGTCGCGCGAAGGAGGCAAAGAGGTGCCGGTGGAGATCACCTGGTGGGGTCACGCGACCTGCACGGTCACGGATTCGGACGTACGTGTGCTCACCGACCCCCTGTTCGCGCGCCGGCTCGCGCATCTGCGCCGGCGCCGGGGAGCGGTGCCACCCCCCGGCGCCTGGCAGGCGGATGTCGCCCTCGTCTCCCATCTGCACGCCGACCACCTGCACGTTCCCTCGCTGGCCCGGCTCGCGCCGGGCACGCTCCTGCTCGTGCCCCGGGGCGCACCACGCCAGGTGCCGGGGCTGCGCCGGCTCGCCCATCTCCGGGTGGAGGAGGTGGCGCCCGGGGACGAGCGGCGCGTCGGCGACCTCCTGATACGCGCGGTGCCCGCCCTGCACGACGGGCGGCGGCTGCCGGTCGGCCCGCACCGCTCCCCCGCGCTCGGCTACGTCGTCGAGGGCTCGGCGCGCACGTACTTCGCCGGGGACACCGGGCTGTTCGACGACATGGCCAAGGAGGTCGGCCCGGTCGACGTGGCGCTGCTGCCGGTCGGCGGGTGGGGGCCGTATCTCGGGGACGGGCATCTCGACGCGGGGCGCGCGGCCCGGGCGCTGGCGCAGCTCTCGCCGCGCAGTGCGGTGCCGGTGCACTACGGGACGTACTGGCCGATCGGGATGGACGCGGTGCGGCCGCACGAGTTCCACGCGCCGGGCGCCGAGTTCGTGCGGTGGGCCGCCGAGTTCGCGCCGGAGGTGGACGTGCACCGGCTCGGGCACGGGGAGAGCGTGCGGTTGGAGGTCGCGCGGTGACATGGCTCGCAGCCGCCTCCACGGGGGCGACGCCGGGGGCGGCGGGGCAGGCGATCGGCTATCCGACGCTGTTCCTGCTGGTGTTCCTGGGGGCGTTGGTGCCTGTGGTGCCGACGGGGGCGTTGGTGAGTTCGGCCGCCGTGGTGGCCTTTCACCGGACGGAGCCGCTGAGTCTGGTGCTGGTGTTCGTCACCGCTTCGCTCGCCGCGTTTCTCGGGGACATCGCGCTGTACTGGCTGGGGCGGCGCGGGATGCGGTCGCAGAACGGCTCGCGGTGGCTGGAGGCGATCCGGCGCCGGGCCCCTGAGGAGCGGCTCGGGCAGGCGCAGGGGAAGTTGGCGGACCACGGGATCGCGCTGCTGGTGCTGTCCCGGCTGGTGCCGGCCGGGCGGATTCCGGTGATGCTGGCGTGTCTGATGGCGGAGTGGCCGCTGCGGCGGTTTGTGCGGGGGAATCTGCCGGCGTGTCTGGCGTGGGCGGTGACGTATCAGTTGATCGGGATTCTCGGGGGTTCATTGTTCGAGGAGCCTTGGGAGGGTGTGCTGGCGGCGGTGGTGCTGACTGTGGCGATCAGTGCGGCGCCGAGTGTGTGGAAGCGGGTTCGGGCTGGGGGGTGAGGGTTCGTCGCGGGGTGCGGGTGCGTGGGGGCTGGTCGCGCCCACGCGGCGGAGCCGCACATCGATACAGCCCCGCGCCCCTGGGTGGGCACACTCACCCTTCGCTATGACAGGACCCTTGAACCGCCTACTGGCAGATCCCACAGGTTCTCGCGGTCCAGGCCCGCCTTCTCCCATGCCGCCCTCACCCTCGTCAGGGGTTCCAGTACCGGCTCCGCCGAGAGCACGAACGTCGCCCAGTGCATCGGGGCCATGCGCTGTGCGCCCAGGTCCTGGGTCGCCCTGACCGCCTCCTCCGGGTCGCAGTGGACGTCGCTGAGCCACCAGCGGGGGTCGTAGGCGCCGATGGGGAGCAGGGCGAGGTCGATGCCGGGGTAGCGGTCGCCGATGCGGGAGAACCAGTGGCCGTAGCCGGTGTCACCGGCGAAGTAGACGCGCTGTCCGTCCTGGGCGGTGAGGACCCAGCCGCCCCAGAGGGTGCGACAGGTGTCGGTGAGGGAGCGCTTGGACCAGTGGTGGGCCGGGACGAAGTCGAAGCGGACGCCGTTCAGTTCGGCCGCCTCCCACCAGTCCAGCTCGGTGACCGCGGTGAAGCGGCGGCGGTGGAACCAGCGGGCCAGCCCGGCCGGGACGAAGACCGGGGTGTCGCGCGGCAGGCGGCGCAGGGTCGGGGCGTCGAGGTGGTCGTAGTGGTTGTGGCTGATGACGACGGCGTCGACGCGCGGCAGGGCCCCCCAGTCGATGCCGACCGGGGTGATGCGGGCGGGGGTGCCGAGGATGCGGCGGGACCAGACCGGGTCGGTGAGGACCGTCAGGCCGCCGATCCGCACGACCCAACTCGCGTGTCCCGCCCAGGAGACGGCGACCGTGCGGGCGTCGACGGCGGGCAGCGGGCCGGGCGCGTAGGGGAGCTTCGGGATGTCGGCGAGGCCCTCGGGGCCGGGGCGCACCGCGCCTTCGCGGGCGAAGCGGGCCATGGCCTTCAGGCCGGGCAACGGGGCGGTCAGACGGTCGTGGAAGGACCGCGGCCACACCCTGCGCTCACCCGGCGGACGGGGTTCGGCGAGCGGTGGGGAGACGGGCGCGACGGAGGAGGGGGCCTGGGACTCGTCGGCCACTCGGGTGCCGGTGGTCGACTCGGACTGCTGCGTCATCGAGGAGGCTCCCATCGCTGGGCGTCGTCGCGGAGGTCGTCGAAGACCGACTTCAGGGTGGTCAACGCGCGTTGCACGTGTGGCAGTTCCAACGGTGTGGGTGACGTGAGGCATTCCGCGCGTTCGTCGTCGGAGGCGCCGAGCAGCGGGCCGGTGGCCAGCCGTACGCGCAGCGCGCCGAGGTCGTCGCCGAAGCGGTGGCCGCCGGGCGCGGGCATGCCCAGCCGGGCGCTGAGGAAGTCCTCCAGGTCCTGGGCGTCGCCCACGCCCTGCGCGGTGAGGGCGGGGCGCAGCGGGCCGAGGTCGACGTAGAGATGGCGCCCGGCCCGCGGGGGCAGGGAGAAGGCGCCCGCGCCGACGACGGCGGCGTGCGCGGCGGCGGCCACGCGCGCGTGGAGGTCCACGACGGCCGCGCGGTGGGCGGTGACCGGTTCGGGCTCGGTGAGGGCGTGGGCCGCCACCGCGGCGACCGGGGCGGCGATGCGGGCGCCGAGGGCGGTGAGGATGTCCAGCACGCGTGCGCGCAGGCCGTCGCCGCTGCCGTTGGCCGGGAAGCGGGCGATCGCGGCCGGCCAGCCGGTGGGCAGCAGGCCGCCGGCCAGGTCGGTGACCACGGTGACCCGGTCGGGCAGCATGTCGGCGGGGCTGAGCAGCACCGTCTCGTGCGGGGCGTGCACGGTGTCCCGCCAGGTCTCGTCGCTGACCAGGTGCAGGCCCTCGCCGGCGGCGGCCTCGACGGTCTCGTGCAGCACCTCGGGCGGCGCGACGGTGGCGGTGGGGTCGTCGGCGACGGACAGCACCAGCAGCCGCGGGTCACCGCCCTCGGCACGCACCCGGCGCACGGTCTCCAGCAGGGCGTAGGGGTCCGGGACACCGCCGCACTCGGCCGGGGTCGCCACATGGAAGACGGGTCGTCCCAGCAGGCGCGCGTACGGCGCCCACCAGGCGGCACACGGCCGGGGCACCAGGACGTCGCCGCCGAGCGCGGCGGTCAGGGCGAGCAGGAGGGCGGGCGCGCCGGGGGCGGCGGCCACGTGGTCGGGCCTGGCGGGCAGGCCGCGCCGGGCGCCGTAGTCGCAGGCGGCCTCCAGGAGCGGGGTGCCGCCGCCGACCGGTTCGGCGCGGGGGCGGGCGGCCGCGGCGGCGAGGACGGCGGTGAGCTCGGGCAGGACCGGCAGCCCGTCGTCCGGGAGCGGGGGGCCGTAGCGGACGGGCCCGTGGCCCTCCGGGTCGGTCCGCATGGTCACCTCCGTCAGCCGCTCCGCGGTGGCTCGTCGGGTCCGCCGTCTCGTTCTGCCGCGCCCGGCGCGTGTGGTGCGCTCCTCGCGATCTGAGTACCCACGGTGCCGCGGGCCCATGGCCACCCGCGCGGGTTGCGCCGATCACACCGCCCTGACGTTTCGCTCCGGCGCCTGCCTCAGCCCTCGCCCGCGGGAGCCCGGCGGCGCAGTCGGTACACGGCTCCGGCCGCGGCGCCCGCGATCAGCAGACCGCCGGCGACCAGGGCGGGCACGTTGTCGGTGAAGGTGCCGCCCTGGCCCGCGCGGACCGGGCGCTGGATGACGGCGGCGGCGCAGGTGTCGGTGCGCAGCTCGGTGTGCGGCTCGGTGTTCGGCGGCGTGTACGGCTCGATGCTCGGCGGAGCGCACGGGCGGCGGCTGCCGCTGTCGGTGCCCGTGCCGGTCCCGGTCCCCGTTCCGGTGCCCCGGGTGACGGTGAAGGTCGCGCTCCACGCCTTGCCCGGTGCGCGGTCCGCGGTGGGGCAGGTGCCGTCGACGGTCCACGCGGAGTCCGGGCCGACACCGCCGGCGCCGTCCTGGAGCTCCTGGTCGGCGGAGACGCGCGCGGTGCCGCTGTAGGCGGGGCCGGTGACCGCGTCCTCGTTGCCGGGCACGAGTTGCAGCCGTACGGTCTCCGTCTCGAAGGCCTCGGAGGTGGCGTCCAGGGTCGCGGGGGGCGTACCGCCGCCGGGGTCGCAGGAGACCGACACCGTGACGCTGCCGCCCGGCTGGACACTGCTGGGGCTGACCTCGGCGGCCGGGTCGGCGAAGGCGCTCGGCGCGGCGACGCCCAGGGTGATCCCGAGCGCGGGAAGGACGACGGACAGGGCCCGGAGACGGGCGGTGCGGCGCATGGGGTGGACTCCTTCGGCCGACGGCTGCGGGGCCCGTCGTCGAGCGTCGGGGACCCGACGACCGGACCGGGGGCACGGCGGTCGCACCCACGGCCATCACAGCCCGGCCCTCCCCTTCCCGCGCGCGGCCGAAGGCCATTGGCGGGACGGGGAGGGCCGATCGGGTGACGTCGGAAAGGTCAGCCGGTGCTCGGGAGAAGGGTCGGCCGGTGCCGGGGCTCATGCCGCGTCCCGCATGATCTGCTCGCGCAGCCGTCCGCAGCAGCGGCTGATCAGGCGGGAGACGTGCATCTGGGAGATGCCCAGCTGCTCGGCGATCCGGCTCTGGGTCATGTCGGCGAAGAACCGCATGTAGAGAATCGCCCGTTCCCGCTCGGACAGCGCGGCAAGGCGCGGTTTGACGGCCTCGCGGTCGATGACCGTGTCCAGCGCCGGATCGGGCGAGCCGAGGGCGTCGGTGAGGGAGTAACCGTCCTCGCTGCCGGGCAGTTCGGCGTCGAGGGAGAGGGCGGTGAAGCTCTCCAGGGCCTCCAGGCCGACCAGGACGTCGTCCTCGCTCATGTTCGCCTGGTGGGCGATCTCGGCGATGGTGGGCCTGCGGCCCGGAATCGTCTGGGAGAGGTCCTGGACGGCGAAACGGACCCGGTTGCGCAGGTCCTGGACCCGGCGCGGCACGTGCACGGTCCACATGTGGTCGCGGAAGTGCCGCTTGATCTCGCCGGTGATGGTGGGCACGGCGTAGCTCTCGAAGGCGTTGGCGCGTGCGGGGTCGTAGCGGTCGACGGCCTTGACCAGGCCGAGCGCCGCGACCTGGCGCAGGTCGTCGAGGTTCTCGCCGCGGCTGCGGAAGCGGGCGGCGAGCCGGTCGGCCATGGGCAGCCAGGCCTCCACGACCTGCCCGCGCAGGGTGTCGCGCTCGGGCCCCGGGGGCAGTCCGGCGAGCCGGCGGAAGGCGTCGGCGGTGTCGGGGGCGTCGTCGTGGGGGTGGTGCTTCGCGCTCACTGGAGTGGGCATGTGCGTCGCAACTCCCTAGATCGTGCTCTGGGTTGGACGATCGGAGTGGGAGCGCGTCCGGGAAGGGGGACCGGGACGGACGCGACCGTGGCGGCAGGGGGCCGCTCCCACGGGCGTGCCTCCGGTCCGAAGCACTGGGAGTGCGCGTGCCCCCGGCCGCACGCGCCAAACACCGGGGGCAGGGTTTTCCGGGGGCCCGCAGGGTGACTCGTAAGGCTGCCTGTGCCATCCATGTCCGGGAGGTCAGCCCATGAGCACCAAGGTGTCCGACCATGTCCTCGAGCGGTTGCGCGAGTGGGGTGTGGACCATGTCTTCGGCTATCCGGGCGACGGCATCAACGGCCTGCTGGCGGCCTGGGGACGGGCCGACAACCAGCCACGGTTCGTGCAGTCCCGGCACGAGGAGATGTCCGCGTTCGAGGCGGTCGGCTACGCCAAGTTCAGCGGCCGCATCGGAGTGTGCGCGGCCACGTCGGGGCCGGGGGCGATCCACCTGCTCAACGGCCTGTACGACGCGAAGCTGGACCATGTGCCGGTGCTGGCGATCGTCGGCCAGACGCACCGCACCGCGATGGGCGGCTCGTACCAGCAGGAGGTCGATCTGCACACGCTGTTCAAGGACGTCGCCTCGGAGTTCGTGGAGACGGTGACGGTTCCCGAGCAGCTGCCGAACGTCCTCGACCGGGCGATCCGCACCGCGTACGCCCGCCGGTGTCCCACGGCGATCATCATTCCCGGGGACGTCCAGGAGCTGGACTACTCGCCGCCCACGCACGAGTTCAAGATGGTGCCGTCCAGTCTGGACCGCAGCGCCTGGACCTCGGTGCCCTCCGACGAGTCGCTCGAGCGGGCCGCGGAGATCCTCAACTCCGGTGACAAGCCCGCGATCCTGATCGGTCAGGGCGCGGCCGGGGCCCGGGCCGAGGTGGAGCGGGTCGCCGAGATGCTCGGCGCGGGCGTCGCCAAGGCGCTGCTCGGCAAGGACGCCCTGAGCGACGAACTCCCCTATGTCACCGGCTCGATCGGGCTGCTGGGCACGCGTCCGTCGTACGAACTCATGCGGGACTGCGACACCCTGCTGACCATCGGGTCGTCCTTCCCCTACACGCAGTTCCTGCCGGAGTTCGGCAAGGCGCGGGGGGTGCAGATCGACATCGACCCGCACATGATCGGGATGCGCTATCCGTACGAGGTGAATCTCGTCGGCGACGCCAGGGCGACGCTCCGGCGGCTGATCCCGATGCTGGACGCGGAGCGCGGCGAGCGCGACTGGTACGTGACGGTGTGCGACAACGTCAAGCGCTGGCGGGACGTGATGGACCGGCGGGCGCGGCTGTCGGCCGATCCGATCAACCCGGAGTACGTGGCCCGGGCGCTGGACCCGCTGCTGCCGGACGACGCGATCGTCACCTCCGACTCCGGTTCCACCGCCAACTGGTACGCCCGACACCTGACCATGCGGCCCGGTATGCGCGGCTCGCTGTCGGGCACGCTGGCGACGATGGGCCCCGGGGTGCCGTACGCGATCGGCGCGAAGTTCGCCCACCCGGACCGGCCGGCAATCGCCCTGGTCGGGGACGGGGCGATGCAGATGAACGGCATGGCGGAGCTGATCACGGCGGCCAAGTACCGGGAGCTGTGGGAGGATCCGCGGCTGGTCGTCGCCATCTGGAACAACCACGACCTCAATCAGGTGACCTGGGAGATGCGGGCCATGGAGGGCGCCCCGTCGTTCCTGCCCTCGCAGCAGCTGCCGGACGTGCAGTACGCCGCGTTCGCGCGCTCGCTGGGGCTGACCGGGATCCGGGTGGAGAAGCCGGAGGACGTGAAGGCGGCCTGGCGGGCGGGTCTCGCGGCGGACGGCCCGGCGGTCCTGGAGTTCCTGACCGATCCGGCCGTACCGCCGATCCCGCCGCACGCGACCTGGGAGCAGCTGGAGGCCACGGCGGCCGCGATCCTCAAGGGTGACGCGGACCGCGGGGCCATGGTGAAGCAGGGTTTCAAGGCGAAGGTGCAGGAGTTCCTGCCGGGGCGGGAGAAGAAGTAGCCCCCGGAAGGGCGGCCGGTTCGATCCGGTCGCCCTCGGGCTCCGGGAGCATCAGCTCCTCGTACCGGCCGAGCGCGAGCACGGCCGCGAGCATCAGGATCGGTATGAGCGCGGCGAGGACCACCATCGCCAGTCCTTCCCAGGGGAGGTGCGCGGGGGGTCCGGATCGGGTCTCCCCGCTTCGGCGGGGCAAACCCCGTGTCGGCTTCCGGTCCTCGGGTACGCGGTGCGGACCCGAAGATCTGGAGGGAGCCATGCAGCGAGGCAGCGACCGGCTCAGCCGGCACCGCGACGACGAGATGAAGCACGAACTCCAGGGTCTGCTCCGCTCCGGGCACTCCACCCGGAGCGAGGAGTGGAACGACCCGGAGCCGACCGCCGACGACGATCCGCCGGTCTGGGGCGGCCCCGTGACGCCGGGCACCGAGGGGGCGTCACTGGAGGGTGTCCGACTGGAGCTGGCCCGGATCCTGGGCCGCAGCCCGTTCCCCGCCACTGCCGCGGAGCTGGTGCGGGTGCTGCGGCAGAAGAACGCCCCCGACGCCCTCGTCGAGGCCGTGGAGGGGCTGCCGCGCAAGGAGCAGTACGCCAATGTCCAGGAGCTCGCGCAGGCACTGATCCAGGCGGAGGGCACCGCGTGACGGCCGAGCTCGTACGGGACGTGATGACACCCGGAGTGGTGGCCGTCCGCCCGGACGCCTCACTGGTCGAGGCGGCGCAGCTGATGCGCTCGCAGGACATCGGCGATGTCGTGGTGGCCGACGGTCAGCACGTCGTCGGGGTGCTGACCGACCGGGACATCACGGTCCGGGCCGTCGCCGACGGCGCCGATCCGCTGACGGTGAGCGCCCAGTCGGTGTGCACACCGGATCCGGTGACGGTCGCCCCCGGCGACCCGGTGACACAGGCGGCGGCGCTGATGCGGGCGCACGCCGTGCGGCGGCTGCCGGTCGTCGAGAACGGCCTGCCCGTCGGCATGGTCAGCCTCGGCGACCTCGCCGCCGACCTGGACCCGGGCTCGGCGCTCGCGGACATCAGCCGCGCCGAGCCCGACCCGGGGCCCGGAGCCGACCCGAGGGATCTGCTGTGAGGGACCAGGCCGCCGAGATCGCCGCGACCGGGACGACCGTGGACGTCGGCGACGCCACCACCCGCTATCTCCTCTACGGGCTGCTGCCCAGCTGGTTCGTGCCGGGCCTGGCCGACTGGGTCATGCACCGGCGCACCCGCATCGAGGAGACCTCGGGCACCAAGGAATCCCTCATCCACTCGCTGATGATGGCCGAGGTCGGCCTGCCCATCGCGCTGACCCTGCGCTACGAGGTCAACCCCCTGCTGCTGACCGTGCAGTTGGGCGGGGCCGCCGTGCACGAGGCGACCGCGCTGTGGGACGTGCGGACGGCCGTCGAAAGCGACCGCGAGGTCAAGCCGCTGGAACAGCACATCCACAGCTTTCTGGAGTCGCTGCCGTTCGGCGCGCTGGCCGCCCTGATGTGTCTGCACGCCGACCAGGTCAAGTCGCTGGTGCGCGGCGGACGGGGCGACAAGGACGCCTGGCGGCTGGTGCCGCGCAGGCGGCCGCTGTCCCCCGGTTACCTCGCGGGCATCGACGCCGCGATCGGGGCGTGCGTGCTGCTGCCGTACGGGGAGGAGCTGCTGCGCTGCGCGCGCACGGCTCGTGCAAGGAAAAAGTCTTCAAGGAAAGGACGTTGAGTCCCATGCGCATCGCGTTTCTGACCGCACCCGAAGGCGTCGAGCAGATCGAGCTCACCGATCCCTGGCAGGCCGCGGTGGACGCGGGCCACGAGCCCGTGCTCGTCTCGACGGAGCCGGGGAAGATCCAGGCCTTCAACCACCTCGACAAGGCGGACACCTTCCCCGTGCAGGAGGTCGTGGGCGAGACGTCCGCGGACTCCTTCGACGGGCTGGTGCTGCCCGGTGGGGTGGCCAACCCCGACTTCCTGCGGACGGACGAGAAGGCCGTGGCGTTCGTGACGGACTTCTTCACCCAGGGACGCCCGGTGGCCGCGATCTGCCACGCGCCCTGGACCCTCGTCGAGGCGGACGTCGTACGGGGCCGGGTGCTCACCTCCTGGCCGAGTCTCCGGACGGACATCCGCAACGCCGGCGGCACCTGGGTGGACGAGCAGGTGAAGGTCTGCGACCACGGCCCCAACAAGCTGGTCACCAGTCGCAAGCCGGACGACCTCAAGGCGTTCAGCCAGACGTACCTCGACGTGTTCGCCCAGGAGGCCGCCTGATGGACCGCACCGACCAGGACGCCACCGCGTCCGGCGACCGCAAGCAGCGTCAGCGGGAGAGGTTCCACGCCGACGACCCGGCCGCCGGGCCGCTCACCACCGACCAGGGCGTCGAGGTCGACCACACCGACGACTCGCTCGCCGCCGGTGAGCGCGGTCCGACGCTGATGGAGGACTTCCACTTCCGGGAGAAGCTCACCCATTTCGACCACGAGCGGATCCCGGAGCGGGTGGTGCACGCGCGGGGCGCGGGGGCCTACGGGTACTTCGAACCGTACGAGTCCTGCGCGGAGTTCACCCGTGCCGCGTTCCTCCAGGACCCGGCGGTCCGTACGCCGGTGTTCGTGCGGTTCTCGACCGTGCAGGGCCCCAAGGGCTCCGCGGACACCGTGCGGGACGTGCGCGGCTTCGCCACCAAGTTCTATACGTCGGAGGGCAATTACGACCTGGTCGGGAACAACTTCCCGGTCTTCTTCATCCAGGACGGCATCAAGTTCCCCGACTTCGTGCACGCGGTGAAGCCGGAGCCGCACAACGACATGCCCACCGGCGCCTCCGCGCACGACACCCTGTGGGACTTCGTGTCGCTCCAGCCGGAGACCCTGCACGCGATCATGTGGCTGATGTCGGACCGGGCGATCCCGCGCAGCTACCGCATGATGCAGGGCTTCGGCGTGCACACCTTCCGGTTCGTGAACGCGGACGGCAAGGGCACCTTCGTGAAGTTCCACTGGACGCCGAAGCCGGGCGTGCACTCGCTGGTGTGGGACGAGGCGCAGGAGTGCCAGGGCCGCAACCCGGACTTCCACCGGGGCGACCTGTGGGACGCCATCGAGGCCGGTGAGTACCCGGAGTGGGAGCTGGGCGTGCAACTGGTGGCGGAGGAGGACGAGTTCGCGTTCGACTTCGACCTGCTCGACGCCACGAAGCTGATCCCCGAGGAGCAGGTGCCGGTACGGCCGATCGGCCGGATGGTGCTCGACCGCAACCCGGAGAACTTCTTCGCGGAGACCGAGCAGGTCGCCTTCCACACCGCGAATGTGGTGCCCGGTATCGACTTCACCAACGACCCGCTGCTCCAGGCCCGCAACTTCTCCTACCTGGACACCCAGCTGACCCGGCTCGGCGGCCCCAACTTCGCGCAGCTGCCGGTGAACCGGCCGGTGGCGCCGGTGCGGACCAACCAGCGGGACGGCGCCCACCAGAGCGCGATCCACCGGGGCACGAACTACTTCCCGAACTCCCTCGGCGGCGGCTGCCCGGCCCACGCGGGCGCCGACGGACACGCCTTCACGCACTACGCGGAACGGGTCGACGGGCACAAGATCCGGCGGCGCAGCCCGAGCTTCCAGGACCACTGGAGCCAGCCGGCGCTGTTCTGGAACAGCATGGCCGACTGGGAGAAGCAGCACATCGTCGAGGCGTTCCGGTTCGAGCTGGGCAAGGTGGACGCCCGGGCGGTGCGGGCCCGTACGGTCGAGCAACTCGCCAAGTTGAACGGCGAGTTGGCGGCCGAGGTGGCCCGTGGCATCGGGGTGCCGCAGCCGTCCGAACCCGGCGCGGAGGCGTCCAAGGCGGCCTCGCCGGCGCTCAGTCTGGAGTCGCTGCGCGGCGACGGTGCGATCCGCACCCGGAAGATCGCGGTTCTCGTCACCGACGGAATCGACGCCGATCAGGTGACCTCGGTGCGGGAGCGACTGGCCGCCGAGGGCGCGGTCGTGGAGGCGCTGGCCCCGGTGGACGGGGAGGTGCGGGGCGCCGACGGCGAGCTGTACACCGTCGACCGCGCGCTGCCGACCGTGGCGTCCGTGCTGTACGACGCCGTCCTGCTGCCGGGCGGGCCGGTGGGCACTCCGCCGGCGGCCGCCGACCCGGACGCGATGCGGTTCGTCCGGGACGCCTACCGGCACGGCAAGCCGATCGGCGCGCTCGGCTCGGGCGTGGGCATCCTGTCGGCCCTGGAACCGGAGGGGCTGCGGCTGTCCGCCGAGTTCCACCACGTGGAGAGCGACCGGGGCGTGGTGACGGAGACGTCCCCGGGCCCGGCGGGCGAGGAGTTCCTGGACGCGTTCGTGGCCGCGATCGCCGCGCACCGGCACTGGGACCGTCTGCCGACGCACCACTGAGCCGGGCCCTCCGGGCGCATCACCGGTGACCTGCCGATCAGGCGATCGGCGGGTCACCGGCCGCTGTCGGCCCCAGTCAGTGCAGTGTCAGTCCAGTGCCGGAGACGCCGACTCCCCCGGCTTCCGCTCCCGCGCCCCCTCCCGGGTGCGCCCGGCGGCCACCGTGCGGTCCGGGTTGCGGCGCAGGTACTCGCCCTCCAGACGGGCCATGCGTTCGTTGTGCGCCCTGAGCGCGTCGTTCGAGGCGTAGAGCAGTGTGTCGTGCCGCGTGCGGTGGATCGTCTCCAGCTCCTTCATGAGCTGCTGGTCGTCCAACCGGCTGGGGTCGACTCCGTTCATGGTGGTACCCCGCTCGTCGTGTTCGTCCATCCGCTTCGGGTACCCGCCCGGCACGCAATACCGCACTGCCCCCGAACGGCATCCGGGAGGGAACCATGGATCTCGCCTTTCTGCATCCACTCTACGAAGATCAGGGCCCCTGGGCCTCCGTGTACGTCGACACCCCGCCCCGCACGGAGGACGCCCCCCACGAGCGGCATCTCGCGGCGGTCGCGGTCGCCCGGGAACTGTCCACGCAGGGGGCCGACGAGGACACCTGCGGAGCGGTGCGGGAGGCGCTGGAGGAGCTGCGGCACTCGTCCGAACCGCACGGCCGGGCTTTCTTCGCGCGGGCCGGCGAGGTGGTCCTGGACCCGCCGCTGACCAGGTCCCCCGAGGCCGACGTGGTCCTCTGGAGCCGGCTGCCGCACACCGCGCCGCTGCTGGAGCTGGCCGGCGAGGACCCGGTCTGCGTGGTGGCGTACGTCGACCGCAAGGGCGCCGACTTCGAGCTGCGCGGGGCGCTGGGCCGCCGGGACGCCGGTTCGGTGACCGGCAGGCAGTGGCCGGTGCACCGCGCCGGCACCGCCGGCTGGTCGGAGCGGCACTTCCAGCTGCGGGTGGAGAACACCTGGGAGCACAACGCGGCCGAGATCGCCGACGCGCTCGCCGTCTGCCAGGAGGAGACCGGCGCCGACCTGCTGATCCTGGTCGGTGACGAGCGCGAGAAGCGGTCGGTGCACGAGCGGCTGCCCAAGCGGCTGCACGACCGCGTCGTCGAGGCCGAGCACGGCGCCGGCAGCCGGCTCCTCGACGAGGACGTCGAACGGGCCCGCAGCGAGCATGTACGGCAGCGTGCGGAGCGCGAGCTGGAACGGTTCCTCGCGGCCCGGGTGCCGGGCGACGACGGGCGTCCCGGTGCCGTGGAGGGCGTCCCCGCGCTGGTCGAGGCGGCGCGTGAGCACCGGATCGACGAACTCCTGATCCGCCCGGACGGCCCGGACGCGCACCGCGAGGTGTGGATCGGCGAGGACCCCGACCAGCTGGCGGTCCGCCGTACGGATCTGAAGATCCTCGGCGAGCAGAACTCCTGGTCGGCCCGGGCGGACGACGCGCTGATCAGGTCGGCGGTGGCGACGGGCGCGCCCGCGCTCTCGGTCACACCGGCCGACGGCGCCTCCGGGCAGGACGCCCCGGTGGGCGGCCTCGGCGCCCTGCTGCGCTGGGCGTGAGGCGCTCCGGAAGGGCCCGGTGACCGACGG